>JAYOMI010000007.1:26396-28862 GCA_038120765.1 Rhodospirillaceae bacterium | reverse complement strand
CCGCTGCGCGACAGCATCAGGAAGACCAGCAGACCGATTTCATGGCGTGGAAAATGGGCGGGCCGAGCCGCTATGGCGGCCGCCTGCCCGAAGCGGCGCACGAGCACCTTTTCATCACGGAAGCGCTGTTCGACCTGCGCCACGACATCCTGTCTGAAACACTCGATGCCTGCGGCATCGCGCCCGATCTTCGGGAAGAATGGCTGACCCTCGACGGGAGCTTCAAACGGATGATCGTCAAACAATCGATCGACGATTGCCGCAAGCGTTATCGCAGCGACACGATCCTGTCTTCGCCCGGCTGGGACTGAGCCCGCGTCGCTCCCGGTCTCAGGCGCGGCGGCGGAGCAATCCGAGACCGGCAAGGCCAAGCCCCAGCACCATGAGCGGCGCCGGTTCGGCAATTTCCGCGGTCACCAGAACGGAGGCCGAGGTCACGTCGCCGGTCAAGGCGTTGGCGAATTTATAGAATCCGTCGCTGCCCGGCTGGTCGATGACGAGAAACAGTCCGGCCATCCTGGTCGCGGGGCCCGGCACATCGGCCCCGATCGGTCCGCCCGCAGCGATTGAGATCAGAAAATCACCGACCTTGTTGAACACGACACTCAGCTCATCCTGGTAGAACTCCAGTTCGTAATCGTTTGTCGCGAAGTTCTTATCTGCGCCGATTTTGAGGTCGAACATCACGTTCGACGTCAGGAAGGAGAAGCCGGGCGGAGTCGGCGAGGTGAAGGAAATACTGTCCACGGCCTGTCCGAATATGCTGGTCGGTGTCGCCGTGTCGTAGGTGAATGAGACCGAGCCGGTCGCCTCGGTGACCAGAGAAGGGGCAGTCGACAAACCGCCGGGCACAAAATTATTAAAACTGAAACTGATCGTCTGCGTGATCGGCGCCGCGTTCGCAGCCCCCGCAAACGCGAACATCAATACGATCAAACCACAGGCCGAAAGGCGAAATTTCCCAAGCATTGCACTACCCCAATTTACGCAACCGGTCCCCGGTTACCCCCCTGCCTTGATAGCCTTCGCATCTCGAACAGGCAAGCCGGCATCATGGTTAATACCGTATTAATCCGCCCCGTCGCCCAGCACTTCCCGGGCAAGGCGCAGGGTTTCGTCATCCAGCGGACGCGGGGTCAGATCGACATCGCGCGACAGGGCGCCGGTAACGATTTCCAGTACCGAAATCCGCGTGTGGCGCTTGTCGTCGGCGGCGATCACATGCCACGGCGCGGCGTCTGTCGAGGTGCGCTCAAGCATCTCCTCCGTCGCCGCCACATAGCTGTCGCGCTGCAGGTTGTTGCAGAAATCCGCGGGGGAAACCTTCCAGTTCTTGTGCGGGTCTTTCACCCGTTCGGCCAGCCGGCGCCGTTGTTCCTCCGCGCTCACATGAAGATAGATCTTCACCAGGCGCGTCCCGTCATCGACCAGCGATTTCTCAAACGCGTTGATTTCGTCATACGCCTCCCGCCACCGCGTTTCCGGCGTCAGCGCATCGACCCGCTCGACCAGGACACGCCCGTACCAGGACCGGTCGAATATGCCGATAAGGCCGGTTTCCGGCATGCGTTGCCAGAAGCGCCAGAGATAGTGATGACGCAGTTCCTCCGCCGAGGGCGGCCCGATGGGCCAGACATCGTAATGACGGGGGTCCAGCTCGGCCGTCATCCGGCGGATCGCCCCGCCCTTGCCCGCCGCATCGGATCCTTCGATGACGACGACCGCATTCAGCCGCTGACGGAAATAGCTCAGCGAGATCGAGCGCATGAGATACTGAAGCGGCGTCAGCGCCTGCTTGTAGTCCTGTGCCGACAGGACCGGGTGCGCGACCTTTTCCGGTAATCCGTCACGGGTCTTCCGGGGCTTGCGGGCCATGCTGCGTTCTCCTGTCAGTTTCCGGGCGACCAGGTTCTAAGGGCGCTTCAGTGCCCTGCGGAACGCGGCAAACAAACGAAACCGTCGGCCGGGTCGCAACGTATCTTAACCGAGCGACCGCCACACGGGACAAGGAACCTTTATGTATATGAACACGCTATCGTATTGCAGAAACCTGATCGCCATGGCCGCGATTGCCGTCGCCGCATTGTCCGGCCCCGCTCACGCGCAGAAGGATACGGCGCTCTGGGAAGCCGTTCGTTCCGGCAACGCCTTCGCCATGATCCGCCATGCCCTGGCGCCCGGCACCGGCGATCCGCAACGGGTCGTCATCGGCGACTGCACGACCCAGCGGAATTTGTCGGATGCCGGCCGCGACCAGGCGCGTGCCATCGGCGCCGCTTTCCGGTCGAACGGCATCGCGGCGGCCAGGGTCTTCACCAGCCAATGGTGCCGCTGCGCCGAAACCGCCCGTCTGCTGGGTATCGGCCCGGTCGAACCGCTGCCGGCGCTGAATTCGTTTTTCGGGAACCGGGAGAGCGAACCGGCGCAGACTGCCGCCCTGACGGCCCGGATCAAACAGGACAAACC
>JAYOMI010000007.1:6986-26386 GCA_038120765.1 Rhodospirillaceae bacterium | reverse complement strand
GGTCAACATCACAGCCCTCACCGGGGTATACCCGCGTTCCGGCGAAATCATCGTCGCCCGGTTTTCCGATAAAGGCGACATAGATGTTCTTGGACGGCTGTTTCCGGCGGACGCCAATTAGCCTCATCAGCAAGCGCAGAGATCGCGCCGGGATCAGGTTTTCAGGCGCCGCCGGCAGAAGCCGAGAGCGAGGATCGCCAGTCCGAGGATGGCGAGCGGTGCCGGCTCGGGAATGACGGTCGGCGTATCCTGGATGGACAGCTCTGCCGCGCCATCAAGGAGCAAGACGAGGCCGGCCTCATCGACGCGTGCCGGATTGTACGGGATGAGAACGGAGGGGCCAAACCCGATCGCGGAGATACCATCCGGGATATCCGAGATATCCCAAGCCGCAGGGTTTACGGCAAGACCAACGTTTCCCAACGTACCCAGACCCTCGGCGATGTCTGACGTATTGCTGTTCCACCGGCCCGGTTCATCCGGTAACGCTGTCGCACTGCCCGGCACCAGCACGGCCATCGCCATGCAGATACCCACCGCCACGCAAAAACATCGCGAAAACACTTTCGCGTCATCAAGAATTCTCATCCGGAGCCTACCCAGTTGAAATTCGCTAAAGCCCATTCTTAACGTCCCGGACGCCTGACGCAAGACCGGAACCGCCAGCCGACACATAAAGACACAACGGGAAACAGGCGAAGAAAGGCGGGGATACAGCCAGGATTTCCCGTCAGCGCTGGAACTGGTGGGTAAACACCTTCGCGCCGTATTTTGCCTCTATATAGCGCCCGAAGCGGAACTTGATCTCCGGCCCGTCCATCGGCGGCTCTTCGATGCGATGATCTTCCGCCGTCATCGGGTCCAGTTCCAGCACGACGAAACTGTGGCCCTGATCGTTGCCGCGGAAGGCCGCATCGAAGCCGTCCTCGAGCGCGCCGAGGGTGTCGAAGTTCCAGCACCGTTCCAGGCCCATGGATTTCGCCATGGCGACATAGTCGGTCACCGGCTTGTTCGGCAGGTCGAGATCGGACGTGCCGCCATAGACCCGGTTGGAGACGAGAATATGGACGAGATTCGACAAATTCAGATCGCGCTCGACCATCAGCATGGCCGGGTTCATGACAAACGCGCCGTCCCCCATGAACGCCCACACCTTGGCCTGCGGCAGGCCGTATGCCACGCCCGACGCCAGCAGGGTGGACATGCTCATCGACGCATCCAGATAGAACGTCTTGTCGGCATCCTTTGTGACGTCCCACCACATCTGCGACGAGTTGCCGGCGGATGTGACCACCAGTTCTTCCTGCCGCTTGTCGGCGAGGAACCGGAATGCATCGCGATAGGGAATGCTCATGGTCAGGCCTCCCCGCGCAGGACGTCTCGCGTCATGATCGCCACGACCGGACGGCTGACGGTACGCGAATGATCATAGGCGCGCTTGATCAGCGGAATCTTGTCGGCGCTGTCGATGATCTCGTAGGTCAGGTTGATCGCATCCAGCGACGGCAGGAAATACAGCCCGTTGGAGACATGGAATTTGGCCGTGTCGCCGGGCGCGCCGCGCAGGGTCGCCAGAATCATCAGCGGGATCTCATAGGTGTAGTTGATCTTGGTGATCGCATAGATCAGCGTCATTAGCCCGGATGCGCCCATCACCGCCATCGACCTTGTGCCGGACAGGAACGCCCCCGAGCACAGCCCGACCGCCGATTCTTCCCGGTTTACGGGCACATGACGAAAGCGTTCGTCGCGGTCGAATTCGCGGATGACCTCGGCGACCCAGTTATCGGGCAGGCTGGCGACCAGACTGATATCGCAGGCGGCCGCCTGTTCGACGACGCGCTGCGCGACTTCCCTGCGGGCATTCATCGGGCGACGTTCCTAGCGCTGCGGCGCTTCGGCGCGGGCAATATCCCCTGTCCCGTCGATTAGGATCGCGGCGAACCGGCAGGGTTCCGTGCCCCGGTTGATCCAGTTGTGGCGCGTGCCCTGCTGAACCAGCACATCGCCGGCATGGAGCGTCACCGTCTCGGTATCGAGTTCCATGTCCATTTCGCCGGACATGACGATCACGTAGTCGACGGTTTCGGTAAAATGCGGCTCCGCCGTGACGCCGGGCTGGATTTCAAGAATACGGATCAGCGTGCCGTTTTCAGGCGGCGGGCGGCCGACCTCGCGGGCGCCGGCAT
Organism: Rhodospirillaceae bacterium; assembly: GCA_038120765.1. Lineage (GTDB taxonomy): Bacteria > Pseudomonadota > Alphaproteobacteria > MPNO01 > UBA830 > CAXBCP01. The sequence goes on along the minus strand of JAYOMI010000007.1, from coordinate 24,197 downwards.
CGGTGCCGACATCCCAGCGCGCCGGCGCCGCGTCGGTTACCCAGATGAGCCTGGAATCGTGTCCCGGCCGCCGCGATGTGGCGTTCGACGCGATATCGTCGATCTGTACGCAGGATTCCCCTGCCTCGTTATGTCCCGTAACGACGCGTCTTACATCCATGAAATGGTTTCCCTGAAAGTCTTATCTCGGGCGGACTTTACGACCTTGCCGACGGCCGATCAAATCAGGGGCATACTTAACTGGGGAGGGAAACCGGTTCAGTCCGGCCGCTCTATATCCGCCTTTTTCAGCGCGGCGGCCTGGCGCTTTTCCAGCTTGTCCACGTCGAAATCGCCGATCAGGTCGTGGAACATGGAATGCCAGTTCAGTTCCGCCTTCAGATGCAGGAAAACCGAGCCGAGGCCGATCGCCGCGCGGTCCATGAGGACGAATTCGCGGGGCGGGGTGACACCGCCGAGGCGGCGCAGTTCGCCGTGCACCTTGTTCGCAACACGCGCGCCATACATCGTACCGTCGGTTTCCTGGATGCGGCGGGGGCGGTCTTCCAGCAGCGGGCCGTAGACGAATTCCGCCCACATATTCAGCGTATCGAGGACCTCGTTCGACAGGCCTGTGAAGCCCCATGTCTCATAGGCATGAACGGCGAGTTCCCGGTCGTTGTTTTCCAGCGAGCGATACAGATCGATCACGCCCTGTACGAAACGCGGTTCGAATATGCGGATACAGCCGAGATCCATCAGGTTGATCGAGGCATCCTCGCGCACCGAGTAATTCCCGAGATGGGGATCGCCATGAATGGTGCCGTAGTAATAGAACGGCACGTACCACGCGCGGAACATGTTCATGGCGACGCGGTTCCGGGTTTCCTGGTCGGCATCGACCCATTCCATCATCCGCGTGCCTTCCAGCCACGTCATGGTCAGCAGACGGTCGGTCGACAGGTCGGTCACCGGCTCCGGCACGTGGACGCCTTTTTCCGTCGCCAGCATGTCGCGATAGAGGTCGATATGCTTGCGTTCGAGAACGTAATCCAGCTCTTCGCGCAGCCGGTCCGACACCTCGCGGTGAATTTCAGACGCGTTTACCGCCTTGTCGTAGCGGTGATAGAGCGAAAACACGATCCGGAGCTGCTTGAGGTCCGCCTCGACCGCCGATTTCATGTCCGGGTATTGCAGCTTGCAGGCAAGGTCCCGCCCGTCGGGATGGACTGCCTTGTGAACCTGGCCGAGGGACGCCGCCGCCGCCGCTTCGCGCTCAAATGATTTGAACTTGTCCTGCCAGTCTGGTCCGAGTTCCGCCGCCATACGGCGGCGCACGAAGAGCCAGCCCATGGGCGGCGCATTCGACTGCAGTTCGGCCAGTTCCCCGACATATTCTTCGGGCAGCATGTCGGGGATCGTCGACATGATCTGGGCGACCTTCATCAGCGGGCCTTTCAGCCCGCCCAGCGCCTGTTTCAGGTCCTCGGCGTGCCGGCCCTTGTCGAGCGACATGCCGAGATAGCGCTCGCCGGCGACACGCGCCGCCAGTCCGCCGACGGCGCGGCCGACCTTCGCGTAGCGCCTTGCGCGCCCGCCGAGGCTATTGTTCTCGCGGGAATCAGCCATGAAAGGCCATCAATCCATCGCCTCCAGCTCGTCGATCAGCCCGCTGACCACGCTGATCCCCTTCTGCCAGAAGGCCGGATCGGACGCATCGAGGCCGAACGGCGCCAGCAGCTCGGTGTGGCGCAGCGTGCCGCCCGCCCGCAGCATGTCGAGATATTTGTCGGCGAAGCCGTCCGCCGCCTGTTCGTAAACCGCGTAGAGCGAATTCACCAGACAATCGCCGAAGGCATAGGCATAGACGTAAAACGGCGAATGAATGAAATGCGGGATGTAGGTCCAGTACCAGCGGTAATTGTCGTCGAACCGGATCGCCGGGCCGAGGCTTTCGGTCTGAACGCCCATCCAGATGTCGCAGATATCCTCCGCCGTCAGCTCGCCTTCGCGCCGCGCCGTATGGACCCGCAGTTCGAAATTGAAAAACGCGATCTGGCGGACGACCGTGTTGAGCATGTCCTCGACCTTGCCGGCCAGCATCACCTTGCGCTTCCCCGGATCGTCCTGGGCGCGGAGCATCCGGCGGAATGTCAGCATTTCGCCGAACACGGACGCGGTTTCCGCGAGGGTCAGCGGGGTGTCAGCCATCAGGTTGCCCTGCGGCGCCGCCAGCACCTGGTGACAGCCATGGCCAAGCTCATGCGCCAGGGTCATCACGTCGCGCGTTTTGCCCTGGTAGTTCAGCAGAAGGTAGGGATGCGCCGAGGGCACGGTCGGATGGGCGAAGGCGCCGGAAGACTTGCCCTCGCGAACCGGTGCGTCGATCCACGCATTGTCGAAGAACTTTTTGCCGATATCGGCAAGATCGGTCGAAAAATCTTCATAGGCGGTGAGGACCGTCTCCGTCGCCTGGGCCCAGGGAATGACGCTGTTATCGGCATCCGGCAGCGGGGCGTTGCGGTCCCAGTGATCTAGCTTGTCCTTGCCGAACCATTTGGCCTTCATCGCGTAATAGCGGTGCGACAGGGTAGGATAGGCGGCCTGCACGGCCTGATTCAGCGCATCGACGACCTCGTCCTCCACCTGGTTGGCGAGGTTGCGCGACGATTCGGGCCGCGCGAAGTGACGCCACTTGTCCTCGATCTCCTTGTCTTTCGCCAGCGTGTTGGTGATCAGCGAGAACGTGCGGGCGTGTTTCTGCAATTCCTTCCCAAGCGTTCCCGCCGCTTTTTCGCGCACGCCCTCGTCCGGATTCGACAGCATGTTCATCACCTCTTCGGAGGTGATCATCCGGCTGTCATAATCGAACCGCATATCTGCCATGGTCTCGTCGAACAGCCGGTTCCAGGCGGAGCGGCCGGCAACCCGCTTGTCGTGCAGCAGGCGTTCGATTTCCTCATCCAGCTGGTGGGGCCGGAACAGGCGCGCATCGTCCACCCAGGGCTTGTACTTCGCCGCCGCCGGCGCCTTGAGCTGCTTTGCGTGAACCTTGTCGTCGATCTCGTTGAGTTCCAGCGCGAAAAACAGCGTATGGGCGGAAATGTCGTTCACCCGTTCCTGCATGGTCTGGTAGAAGCGCCCGATGGCGGGATCCGACACGTTGCCGGCATAGACAAGCTGCGCATAGGACATCACGCGGCCCATGATCTCGTCGATGGCCTCAAATTCCGCAATGGCGGCGCCCAGCGCCTTGCCGCTGAGGCCGGCCAGCTTGCCCTTGTAGCGGTCTACGAAGGCAGCGGCGTCTTTCGCCACGCGATCGAGGTCCGCGTTCAGTTCCGGGCTGTCATTGCCGGGATAGAGATCGGTCAGATCCCAGACGGGCAATACGCCCAGCTCGGGGTCTGGGGTGGCTTTGGTCGTGTCGCTGGCAGCTGCGGTTGTCATGTATGGTTCCCTTTCGCTCCCCACGATATAAGTAGTTCAAAGCAATACGCCAACAGGGTGACCGATGGATTACGACGTTTGTACAAGCCTGCCCGCCATGTTTTTCGCCAATACGGCCGAAATCGGCGATCGCGGTTTTCTGTGGGAGCGGCGCGACGGCGCCTGGCAGGCCTTCAGCGGAACCCGTGTCCGTCGCGACGCCGCTGCCCTGGCAGGGGCGCTGAAATCGCTCGGCGTCGTCAAGGGGGACCGGGTCGCCCTTGTATCGGAGAACCGCCCGGAATGGCTGATCGCCGATATCGGCATCATGGCCGCGGGTGGCATATCGGTCCCCGCCTATGTCACCAACCAGGTCAGCGACCATCTGCACATTCTGCGGGACAGCGGCGCGAAGGGGGCTATCGTGTCCGGCCCGGCCCTCGCCCGGAACCTGATGCCCGCCGCGAGGGAAGCCGGTATCGAATTCATCGTTTCGATGGCGCCATTGGAGGCGGGCGCAGGTGATACGTCGGTACACCTGTGGTCCGACCTGATCGCCGCCCAGGAGACCGCCACGCCGGATATTTCAGACATTTCCCGCGGAGACACGGCCTGCCTTATCTACACCTCCGGCACCGGAGGCACGCCAAAAGGCGTGATGCTGAGCCACGGCGCGATTATCTCCAACTGCAAGGGCGCCTATCACCTGCTGATGGATTTCGGGCTGGACGACGAGGTCTTCCTGTCCTTCCTGCCGCTGTCGCATTCCTATGAACACACGGCGGGGCTGATGTTCCCGCTGTCGATCAAGGCTGAAATCTATTACGCCGAATCCGTCGACAAACTGGCCGCCAACATGGAAGAGGTCAAACCGACGATCATGACCGCCGTGCCGCGCCTGTATGAAACCATGTACGGCAAGATCGTCCGCGGTGTGCAGCAGAAGGGCGGGATATCCGAAAAGCTGTTCATGAAGGCGGTGGCGACCGGCAGGAAGAAATACGAGGGCGAGCGGCTGTCCCCCGGCGAATGCCTGATCGATCCCGTCCTGACAAAGCTGATCCGCAAGAAAGTTGCGGGCCGGTTCGGCGGGCGGCTGAAGGCGATGGTGTCGGGCGGCGCGCCGCTGAATTACGAGGTCGGCGTGTTCTTCAAGGCGCTGGACATCGAACTGCTGCAGGGTTACGGTCAGACGGAATCCGCCCCAATCATCAGCTGCAACCCCGCCAGCAACAACAAGCTGCACACGGTGGGCCCGCCTTTTGTCGATATAGACCTCAAGATTGCCGATGACGGCGAAATCCTGGTCCGCGGCGAACTGGTCATGCAGGGCTACTGGAACAACCCCGAGGCCACTGCCGAGACCATCCGGGACGGCTGGCTGCACACCGGCGACATCGGCGAGATCGACGAGTACGGCCACCTGAAGATTACCGACCGCAAGAAGGACATCATCGTCAATTCGGGCGGCGACAATATCGCGCCGCAACGGATCGAGGGATTCCTCGACCTGCAGCCCGAAATCGCCCAGTCGATGGTCTATGGCGACAAGAAACCCCATATCGTCGCCCTGATCGTGCCGCACCCGGACTTCGCATCCGACTGGGCAAAGGCAAACGGCAGGAAACCGGACATGGCAGCCCTTGTGACGGACCCCGATTTCCGCAAGTCGATTTCGGCGGCGGTGGACAGGGTCAACACAGAACTGTCGGTGATCGAACGCGTCCGCAAGTTCATCCTGACGGCGGAGCCGTTCACGACCGATAACGGTATGATGACCCCGTCGATGAAAATCCGCCGCCACGTGATCCGTGAGAATTTCGGCGACGCGCTGGAAGCCTTGTATTCGCGGTGACCTTCGTGCCGCTGTGACAAATTTCGGACTTTTCGAAGATTCGCATGGATGTTTCCTGTTAACCTCTATCTATAGAGGGGCAATTCCGGTGGCCATCCGCCGATCCCATTGCCTAGACTGTCCCCCAAGGAGCATGAACGTTGAGCACCATTCCGTCGAAAATCCGCAGCGCCGCCGCAATTGCCCTCATCGGCATGCTGGCCGCGTGCACACAGCCCACCGGCCTCATCAATGTCGCGTCCTCGCCCGCCGAAGACCGTTCGTTCGATACCCTCAGTGCCGACACCGCGATCACATTCGATATCAATGAGATCCTCCTTGGCGAGCAATACCGCGACCTGTTCGCCGAGATATCAACCGATGTCTACGAGCGGGTCGTCCTGCTGACGGGGACGGTGAAGTTCGCCCAGAACAAGCAGCGGGCGACGGATCTGGTGCGCAGCGTCAAGGGAGTGAAGCGGATCGTCAACGAATTGCAGGTCACCAGCGATTACGGCATCGGCCCCGCGGCAAACGACCTGTGGATCGAAACAAAGCTGAAGGTGCTGTTGCTCGGCACCAAGGATATCCGGTCGATCAATTACCGGTGGCGGTCGGTCAACGGCACGGTCTATCTGATTGGCGCTGCCCGGTCGCAGCAGGAAATGAACACGGTTCTCGACGTCATCCGAAGGACCGAACGGGTGAAGCGGGTCGTCAATCATGCGTGGGTGCGCCCGCCGAAGGCGCAATAATCAGAACCACTGATCTGAACAAGGAAATACCGGAGGAAACTCGGAAATGGCGGATACGGAAACAGCGCTGATCGTCGGTGCGGGACGGGGGCTCAGCGCCTCACTGGCGCGGCTTTTTGCAGCGGAGGGCATGAACGTCGCGATCGCGGCGCGGAATACCGACAAGCTTGCCGGCCTGTGCGGCGATACCGGCGCCAGGGCCTATGCCTGCGACGCCGTCGATGCCGGACAGGTGGATGCGCTGTTCGCCGCCGTTACCGCCGATATGGGTGCGCCGGATGTCGTCGTCTACAACGCCTCCAACCGCGCCCGCGGGCCGATCGAGGAACTGGACCCTGAAGCGGTGCGCACTGCGATCGAAATCAGCTGTTTCGGCGGGTTCCTTGTCGCCCAGGCAGCCGCCAGACAGATGATCCCCCGCAAGCGGGGCACCATCCTGCTGACCGGGGCCTCCGCCAGCGTAAAGGGCTATGCCAATTCGTCCTCCTTCGCGATGGGCAAGTTCGGTCTGCGCGGTCTGGCCCAGTCGCTGGCCCGCGAATTGCAGCCGCAGAATATCCACGTCGCACATTTCGTGATCGACGGCGGAATCCTGCAGGGGCCGGACGATGCACGCGCCGCCCAGCGCGGCGAAGACGCCATGCTGCTGCCGGACGAGATCGCGAAGGACTATCTGCATGTCCATCGCCAGCACCGCTCGTCCTGGACGTGGGAGGTCGAACTGCGCCCCTGGGTGGAGAAGTTCTGAGCCTGATACAGCGTCGACGGTGTCCCTCCCGCGAAGGCGGGATTCTCGTCACCCGACTCCGACCCCCGGGGAGATCCCCGCCTCCGCGGGGATGACCCGAACGTAAAAAAGGCCGGTCAGTGACCGGCCTTTTTCGATCTCCGGAAACTTCCCTATTCGGCCGCGAGGGGCCGGTCCAGCATGCCGAGCGCCGCAAGATACGTATCGAGCAGGAATTCGGCTTCCTGGCGGTCGTTTTCTTCCATTTTGCGCAGGCTGATCACCTTGCGCATGGTCTTCACGTCGAAACCGGTGCCCTTGGCCTCGGCGTAAACTTCCTTGATATCGGCCATCAGGGCCGCTTTTTCCTCTTCGAGCCGCTCGATGCGTTCGATAAAGGATTTCAGCCGATCCTGCGCAACCGGGCCACCTTCAGCCATTAGAACTCTCCCGCTTTGTCCCGTTTCATGTGATCCGGACTGTAAGAGGCCGTCCGCGAATCGGGAAGAAAGTCACAGCGCGGGTTATCCACAGAAGCGCATTTTTCGGGGGAAAACTCTCGATTTCCCGCGGGGGTCCGGAATCAGTGCCCCTTGTTCGCCTCGGCGAACCGGGCTTTCTGTTCTGGACTCGCTTCTGCCTGGTACTTGTCGCGCCATTCCGCGAACGGCATCCCGTAAACGATCTCGCGCGCGGCATCCTTGTCCATATCGATGCCTTTCTCGTTCGCGGCTTCCTGGTACCAGCGGCTGAGACAGTTGCGGCAGAACCCGGACAGGTTCATCAGATCGATATTCTGAACGTCGGTGCGCTCGCGCAGGTGATCGACTAGACTGCGGAAAGCGGCAGCTTCAAGCTCGATGCGGGTCTGGTCATCCATGATGTTCTCCTCCGTTCAGTGTGTGCCGTTGATATAGGGCGGATCGTGCCGACATGCAAAACCGCATTCAGCCGTTGGTGGCGCTGCGGACAGGCGATATAAGGCGATATCATGGCCGTGTCCTCTCCCTCCGTCGATTCCCGTCTGCGTCTCGAACGCATCGCGATCCTCGCCCTGTTCGTCGGCGCAATCACGATTGCCTTCGCGCCGATACTGGTGCGGCTGAGCGAGGTCGGCCCGTCTTCGACCGGCTTTCACCGCTTCCTGCTGGCGATCCCGCTTTACTGGGCGATCGCCGCGACCCTGCCCCGGTCGGATGCGCCCGAGGGCGCCGAAAAGCCGAAAACCCTGCGCGATTTCTTGCTGATTTCCATGGCCGGGGTCTATCTCGCCGCGGACGTCGCCGTCTGGCACTACTCGATCCAGATGACCACCGTCGCGAATTCGACCCTGCTCGCCAATGTCGCGCCGGTGTTCGTCGTGCTGGCCGGGTGGATTCTGTTCCGGACCCGGGTAACGGGCACCTATCTGATCGGGCTTGCCGCCGCGATGACAGGCGTGTTCATCCTGTCGCGCGCAAGCCTCTCGCTGAGCCAGGATCATTTCATCGGCGACCTGCTGGGCGTGCTCACCGCCGTTTTCTATGCGGCGTACCAGATGTCGGTCGAACGTCTCCGCAAGCGGTTTTCGACCGTGACCATCATGAAGTACGCGATCCCGGCGAGCGCGCTGATCATGCTGCCCGTGGCGCTGGCGAGCGGCGACGACCTGCTACCGGTCACCCTTGCGGGCTGGGGCTTCCTGATCGCCCTCGCGGCCGGGCCGCAGGTTTTCGGACAGGGGCTGATCGCCTGGGCGCTGGCGCATCTGCCCGTTGCTTTTGCCTCCGTCAGCCTGCTGGTCCAGCCGGTCACGGCCGCCCTTGTCGCCTGGGCCCTGTTCGGCGAACAGATCGGCGCGCAGCAGGCGGCGGGGGGAGTGATCGTGCTCGCCGGGATCATGCTGGCCCGGCGCGGGAGCCTGCGGAGATGAGCGACCAGGCACAACGGGATATCCTGCGCCGTCTGTTCGATGCCGCGGTAAGCGCAGCCGACCCGGCGAATATCGTCGCACCGCACCTTCCCGACCCACCCGCCGGCCGCACGCTGGTTCTCGCCGCCGGCAAGGCGGCTGCATCCATGGCGCGCGCCGTCGAACAGCATTGGCCGGGGGAGGTTACCGGACTGGCGGTCACCCGCTACGGGCACGGCGTGGACTGCGCGCGGATAGAGGTCATCGAGGCCGGACACCCGCTGCCGGATGCCGCCGGCCGCGCCGCAGCGGCGCGTTTTCTCGACATGGCGGAGGCTCTGACGGCGGACGATCTGCTGCTTTTCTTGATATCCGGCGGCGCATCCGCCCTGCTCGTCGAACCGGCGGACGGCCTGTCGCTGGACGAAAAACAGGCGGTCAGCCGTGCCCTGCTGCATTCCGGCGCCCCGATCGACGAGATGAACTGTATCCGCAAACACCTGTCAGCCATCAAGGGCGGGCGTCTTGCCGCGGCGGCATACCCGGCGAGGGTGGTGACGCTCGCGATCTCGGACGTGCCGGGAGACGATCCCGCCGTGATCGGGTCGGGTCCGACGGTGGGCGATCCGACGACCTGCGCGGACGCACTGGCCATCGCTGCGCGGCGCGGTATAGATCTTCCGGAAACGGTGATCTCGGCACTGTCCCGCGGCATTTGGGAATCAATCAAACCCGGCGACCCCGTCCTGGCGACCGGCGAATTCCGGACGATTGCGCGGCCGGCCGACGCCCAGGCTGCGGCGGCGGACGCAGCCCGGACAGCAGGTCTTTCTCCCATTCTGCTGGGCGACGACCTGGAAGGCGAAGCGCGGGATGTCGGGGCGGATCACGCCCGGCGGGCGCTCGACATGCAAAGCGGCGTCCTGATCTCTGGCGGCGAGACCACCGTCACGGTAGACGCTGGCGCAGGCCTGCCTGGCCGGGGCGGACGCAACTGCGAATACCTCCTCGCCCTGGCGATCGCGCTGGACGGTGCTGCCGGGATTCACGCGCTGGCCTGCGACACGGACGGTATCGACGGCACGGAAGACGCCGCGGGTGCCTATATCGATCCCGACACGCTGGCCCGCGCCGCAGGACTCGGTCTCGATGCGGACGCGATGCTGCAGGCCCATGACAGTTACACGTTTTTCGAACGTCTCGGCGACCTGATCGTGACCGGTCCGACCCGCATGAACGTGAACGATTTTCGCGCAATTGTCGTAACGGCCTGATCGCCGGTGGCGAAGTCGGGCGCGCTGTTCTATAAATCAGTCATGAAACGCAATCGTCGCGCAAAAATAGTCGCAACGCTCGGCCCCGCGACAGGCGGCGCTGCGGAAATCGAGAAATTGTTCGAAACCGGTGCAGATGTCTTCCGGCTGAATTTCAGCCATGGCGCCCATGCCGAACACAAGGCCAGGCTCGATGCCATCCGCGCCGCCGAAAAGAAATTCGACCGGCCGATCGCCATCCTCGCAGACCTCCAGGGACCGAAACTCCGCGTCGGCACGATGACCGAGGGCGGCGCCCTGCTCGAACAGGGGCAGGCTTTCCGTCTCGACTTCGACGAGACCAGAGGCGACACGACGCGCGCGCCCCTGCCGCACCCCGAAATATTCGCCGCCCTGAAGCAGGACACCGAACTGCTTCTCGATGACGGCAAGATCCGGCTGCGCGTCACCGAAGCCGGCGACGGTTTCGCGGAAACGATTGTCGAAGCCGGCGGCCGCCTGAGCGACCGCAAAGGGGTCAACGTGCCCAAGGCGGTGCTGCCGGTGACCGCGATGACGGACAAGGACCGTGCGGACCTGGACTTTGCCCTGTCGATCGGCGTCGACTGGGTCGCGCTGTCCTTCGTACAGCGCCCCGAAGACGTTGCCGAAGCCCGCAAGATCATCCAGGGCCGCGCCGCCGTGCTGTCGAAACTGGAAAAACCGGCCGCCATCGACCGGCTGGATGAAATCATCACCCTGTCGGACGCGATCATGGTCGCGCGCGGCGATCTCGGCGTCGAACTACCGCCGGAAGACGTCCCCAGCCTCCAGAAACATATCGTCCGCAAATGCCGCGAAGCCGGCAAGCCGGTCGTCGTCGCGACGCAGATGCTGGAATCGATGATCTCCGCCCCCGCGCCGACGCGCGCAGAGGCCTCGGACGTCGCGACCGCCATTTATGACGGCGCGGATGCGGTGATGCTGTCGGCCGAAACCGCCGCCGGGAAATATCCGTTCGAGGCGGTTGCGATCATGGACCGCATCATCGCCCGGGTGGAACGCGACGAAGCCTATTCAGCGATCATGGAGACCAGTCACCCGGACCCGGAACACACCGCGCCGGATGCGATCACCGCCGCTGCCCGCCAGGTCGCCGAAACCATCGGCGCTGCCGTGATCGTCACCTATACGACATCCGGCTCGACAACCCTGCGCGCAGCCCGCGAACGGCCGATAGTGCCGATTCTATGCCTGACGGAAAGCACCGAAACGGCGCGCCGGCTGGTCCTCGCCTGGGGCGTCCACGGGGTCGTCACGAAGGATGTCCGTAATTTCTCCGACATGGTCAACAAGGCCTGTCGCATCGCCCTCAGTGAAGAGCTCGCGCACAAGGGCGATCGTCTGGTGGTCACCGCGGGCGTGCCGTTCGGCACACCGGGAGCGACCAACATCCTGCGGATCGCCTGGGTCGGGAATTAGCGCGAAGCCCAGCGGGGTATCGCCCCCAGTTCACGTCCGGGGTTTACCATCCGGGGTCTAACGCCTGCGGCGCCGCACGAAGCCGAGACCGAGAAGGCCAAGTCCCATCACCGCCAGCGTGCCCGGTTCGGGTACCGGCGAGAATACGGACGGGGGCGGCAGTTCCCCAAAACTGCCGAGGGCGAGCATGCCGTGGCCGTTATGCTCGAACAGGATTTCGCCGGTATCGTCGGTGGGCGCAAGATCGACGACGCTGTTCCCGTGATTGAAATACAGGCTCGAAACACCGGCCAGGAGCGGATGCGGTCCGACCGGCGGGATATTGCCCGACTAGAAATTATAGGTGTCGTCAAATTCCAGACCCGCAAGTGCCAGAACCTGGTTCCAGGCGGCCGCTTCCGCGACAGCGCCGCCATTGCCTGTCCCGGCGCCGATATACACGTTTCCACCGCCCTGGACATAGTCGATGATCGCCTGCTGATTGGGATAGATGCCGTTCACGGAACCGGCGAGAAACACGGCGTCATAATTGCCGAGCGTCGCCGCGTTGAACGTCGCCGCCGCCGACACTGTCCAGCTGTGCCCCGCATTCGTGACCGCCGCCGCCAGAGACGACTCGTTCAGACCGAAGTTCTGGCTGTAGGCGAGAAAACTCCCCGGCTGATCGCCCGTAAACAGATTGGTGATGTTGTTGATGAACACGCTTGCATCGGGCGATTGCGCGAACCCGGCATTGGAAAACGTCCATTCGTCGTTATTGACGACCAGATACCCGGCCTCCGCGGCGGGCGGCGCCGCAACGGACGCTACGGCAAGAACCGCGCCCGCAAGCACGGTGTTGATGACTGTCGACTTTAGCCGGGGACTTCGCATGACACTGTTCTTACTCTGAGATAGCAGAATGAAAGCAAGAATCGTGCCAGAGGGTTGTTTTTGTGTAATTTCAAATGGTTACACAGAAATCCGGATCTTCTAAAAGATCGGTTTGTAAAATTCTCCGACACCGCGCCGGCGACCGCTGTCCTGTCGCGGGCCCGGGGCGTCACATCGGCAAAGGTATCGCGTCAGATTCCCTTGCCGCGAATTTTCTCGCGCAGTTCGCGGATATGGGTTTTCGCGCCCGGCAGATTTGGATGAACCCGGAGCGCGGCTTCGAACGCCTTGAGCGCCTCGCGCTCGCGGTCAAGCGCAAGGTTGATCAGGGCAAGACCGGACAACGCGCCGAAATGGCGCGGTTCCAGCGCGAGGGTCTTCTGGATATCGGTCACGGATGCGTCGAACCGGCCGAGCAGGTAGTTCGCCGTGGCCCGCTTGTTCCAGCCCTCGGCGAAATCGGGGGAGGCCTCGACGACGCGGCTAAAATGTTCCAGCGCCGCTTCGTTGTCACTTCTACCCATCGCCTGCAGGCCGCGCAGCATGTCGGCATCCACTGCGACATTGCCCGACAGCAGCCAGATTTTCCAGATCGTCTGTTCGATATGCTCTGCTTCTTCGGGCGATTCCGCCTTCGCCAGTTCGGCGAAAAGTGCGCCGAGGCGCGGGTCGTTCTGGGCACCCTGCACGGGTACCGCAAATGTGAGTGTCGCGGCCGTGGCCAGCCACTGCATGAATTTTCTCATCGCTCGCCTGTCGTCTTTCGCCTGTCGTGTTTTCCTTTGTTGCGGACCGCGCTCTAGCGCAGGTCCCGGGGCGCAGGGCCGCCGGTCGCCCAGTCCAGCAATTCTACCGTATGAACCACCGGCGCTTCCACCGCGTCCTGCAGCTGCATCATGCAGCCGATATTTCCGGTTGCGATCACATCGGACGCCGTGCGGGCAATGTTGTCGGCCTTGCGGTCGCGCAGCCGGTTCGCGATGGCGGGCTGGAGCATGTTGTAGGTGCCGGCAGACCCGCAGCACAGATGGGATTCCCGGGGTTCGACCACGTTGAAGCCGGCTGCGGCCAGAAGCGCCTTCGGCGCCGCCCGGACCTTCTGGCCGTGCTGCAGCGAACACGCGCTGTGATAGGTCACGTTCAGGTTTGCGGGCAGGTCCGGCGAGGCTACCCTGTCCAGCATCCCGGTTTCCGCAAGGAATTCGGATATGTCGCGCGTCAACGAACTGATCTGTGCGGCGGCGTCGCCAAGCTCTTCATCTTCGCGCAGCATGAACCCGTAATCCTTTATCGTCGTGCCGCAGCCCGACGCGTTGATGACGATCGCATCTACCGGATCGGTTTCATGTTCACGCATCCAGGCCCGGACATTGGCGCGGACGGAATCGAACGCCTGGTCTTCCCTGCCAAGATGATGGGTCAGCGCGCCGCAGCACCCGGAACCGTCCGCAATAACGACTTCATGCCCCAACCGCGTCAGCAGCCGCACGGTCGCGTCGTTGATGCGCGCCGCAAGAACCTGCTGGACACAACCGGGCATGAGCAGGACCCGCTTTTTGCGCACGCCGTCCGCCGGCCAGACGGTGCGTCCGCCCGGCAAAGGCGCCGACATCGGGCCGGACGGCGCCAGCGCCAGCATCGCCCGCAACCGGCCCGGCATCAGCGGCGCGAATATTTTCCCGATTGCCGCGAGCCGCATCAACGCCCGGAACCGGTTCGGATAGGGCATCACCGCCGCGAGCGTCCACCGGACCGCGCGGTCGAAAAGCGGCCGCTTGTAGGTCTTTTCGATATGCGCCCGGGCGTGATCGACAAGGTGCATATAGTTTACGCCCGACGGGCAGGTCGTCATGCAAGACAGGCAGGACAGGCAGCGGTCGACATGCTTCACGACCTTCTCGCTGGCCGGCCTGTCGTTCTCCAGCATGTCCTTGATCAGGTATATCCGCCCGCGCGGCGAATCCAGTTCGTCGCCCAGCAGGGCATAGGTCGGGCAGGTCGCCGTACAGAACCCGCAATGGACGCAGGCGCGCAGGATTTTTTCGGATTCGGCGATTGCCGGGTCGGCAAGCTGGGCGAGGGAAAAATTCGTTTCCATGCTCAGATACCGTCATACATCCGGCCGGGATTGAGAATGCCCCCGGGATCGAATGCTTCCTTGATGTTCCGCGTCAGACGTCCCACCCCTGCGGCTTCGGGGTGGAATACCGGCTCGACCATGCGCCGATCGTCCCGTGCACGCACCAGCAGGGCATGACCGCCGGTCGACGCCATGGCCCGCCGGATAACATAGGAGCCCGCGTCCATCATGCCGGAAACCCGCGCCCAGATCAGCCCGCCGCCCCAGTCGAGGAAGGTATCGATCTCCAGACCGGCCCCGAGCCGGTCGAGCAGATCGGGTGCCGATGCGGGCGGCACCGACATCCGCCAGATCGCATCGTCCCCCTTCTCCATATCCCCGCCGAGCAATTGCACATCGCGGATTTCGTCCCAAAGCCTCACGGAATTATGGGTATGCAGTTCCTCGATGCCGCCGAAAGCCGCCAATTCGTCCCGCAGGGCGGCGCATCGCGCGTCTACGGACGCCCCGATACCTTCGACGCGGATCGCGGCGAGCGCCTCATTGGCGGCTGAGACGTAGGTCACCCCGGACCGGGCCGCCGCCGGTGCCGGCAACCAGGCCGCCGCCGAGACATCATGCGGGCTGGAAAGGGCCCGCGTCATCGCGCCGATGGCAGTTGCGGCATCCGCACAGGAAACCAGAACCGTGCGCGTTTTCTCCGGCGCCGGCAGAACCTTCACCGTGACCTCGGTCATCACGCCGAGGGTCCCCCAGGATCCCGCCATCAGCTTGCACAGGTCATAGCCGGTCACGTTCTTCACCACGCGCCCGCCGGATTTGAATATTTCTCCCCGGCCCGAAACCGCCTCGACGCCCAGGAAATGATCGCGGGCCGCGCCGGCCTTGATCCGCCGCGGGCCGGCAAGGTTCCCTGCAATGATGCCGCCGATGGTCCCCGCGTCCGGCGGGCCGCCCAGAAGCGGTCCGTAATCCGGCGGCTCGAAGGCCAGCATCTGGCCGTGCTGTTCAAGCTGCAGCCTGATCTGTTTCATCGGGGTGCCGGGTCCCGCACGCATCACCAGTTCGTCCGGTTCATACAGCGTCACGCCCGAAAGCTGCGCCGTGCTGAGGACGTAATTCAGACCGACGGGCCGGCCGATTGACCGTTTCGAACCGTTCCCGGCGATTTCGAGCGGGGTCTTGCTGGCGAGCGCGTCGGCGACAATGGCGAGGACGTCTTCAGCATCGGCGGGATCGAACGTGTCGGCCATGGACGTCTTCAGAAGCGGGGAATATCTGGGAAGCGGGTCTGACCGCTGTGGATGTGCACCCGGCCAAGCTCCGCGCAGCGATGGAGTGTCGGGAAAACCTTGCCCGGATTGAGCTGCTGGGTCGGATCGAAGGCGCATTTCACCCGCTGCTGCTGGTTCAGATCGGTTTCGTTGAACATCTCGCCCATCAGATCGCGCTTTTCGACACCAACCCCGTGTTCGCCGGTCAGCACGCCGCCGACCTCGACGCAAAGCCGCAGGATATCGGAGCCGAATTCCTCGGCCTTTTCCAGCTCGCCCGGTTTGTTGGCATCGTACAGGATCAGCGGATGCAGGTTGCCGTCCCCTGCGTGAAACACATTGGCGACGCGGAGATCGTACTGCGCCGACAGTTCGTTCATCCGGGTCAGCACTTCGGATAGCCGGTGACGCGGGATCGTGCCGTCCATGCAGTAATAGTCCGGGGAGATCCGGCCGACTGCCGGAAAAGCCGCCTTCCGGCCGGCCCAGAACGCATCGCGCTCTTCCTCGGACGTGCTGATCCGCACGGAATCCGCCCGGTTCTCCCGCGCGATCGCATCGACACGGACGATCAGTTCATCGACCTCCACCTCGGGCCCGTCCAGTTCCACGATCAGCAACGCCTCGGCATCGAGGGGGTAGCCCGCATTGACGAATGCCTCGGCCGCGTGAATGGCGGGTTTGTCCATCATTTCCATGCCGCCCGGAATAATCCCCGCACCGATGATCCGGGCGACGCAGTCGCCGGCAGACTCGCTTGACGGAAAACCGATCAGCAACGCCCGGGCAGTAGACGGTTTGCGCAGCATGCGGACGGTGACCTCGGTAATCACGCCGAGCAGTCCTTCGGACCCCGTCACGATACCGAGCAGGTCGTAACCGCCGGAATCCAGATGCTTGCCGCCGAGGCGGACGATTTCGCCATCCATCAGCACCATTTCGATGCCGAGCAGGTTATTGGCGGTGAGACCGTATTTCAGGCAGTGCACGCCGCCCGAATTTTCCGCCACGTTGCCGCCGATGGAACAGGCGATCTGGCTCGACGGATCGGGCGCGTAATAGAACCCGTCGGCTTCCACCGCATGGGTGATGGCAAGATTGGTGACGCCCGGCTGCGCCGTCACGCAGCGATTGTCGTAATCGACCTCCAGGATGCGGTTGAATTTGCCGAGGCCGAGGGTAATGCCGTCTTCGAGCGCCAGCGCGCCGCCCGACAGGGACGTGCCGGCGCCGCGCGGGACAATCTTGATCCCGCTTCCATGGCAGTATTTCAGGATATCGGAGACCTGCTGCGTCGTTTCGGGCAGCACGACGATCATCGGCAGCTGGCGATAGGCGGTCAGCCCGTCGCATTCATAGGCCCGGAGTTCCTCTTCCTCGGCGATAACGCCCTCGCCGGGGACGATCCTGCGCAGCGCCACGATTATCTCGCCGCGCCGGGAGATCACATCGCCATCTGGATCGGGCATCCGCATGAAAAAACTCCGGTTTCTGCGGTCGTAGTGTAGACGAGAGCCGGACAAACGAAAACCGCGCCGGGAAGGCGCGGTCTGTCAGCCGGATAGACCGGAATTCAGGCGAAAATCAGCCCTGACGCGCCTTGAAACGCGGGTTGCGCTTGTTGATCACATAGG
>JAYOMI010000007.1:6643-6976 GCA_038120765.1 Rhodospirillaceae bacterium | reverse complement strand
TGCGGCGGATGACGCGGCAAAAGCGATCGCGCTTTTTCGCGGATTTCAGCGAGTTGACGACTTTCATTGTTCTCTTCCTTAAACGCGTCGGCAGAAGTGTTTTCTGGATCGGAGGCGGAACCTAACGGCGGCACCCCTTCCTGTCAACGCCGGTTCTAGGTCACGTTCGACTTCTTGAAAGCGACAATTCGCCTCATTTCCAGCTCTCCCGCCGAATAGGCCTCGTTCCGGCGTTCCCAAAGATCGGTCTCCTTCACGAGCGCCCGGGCGAGGTCGGCATCGAGGTCTTTGCCGGTGATCTTTTCCGCCATTTCAACCCAGGCGGCACAGGCG
>JAYOMI010000007.1:0-6633 GCA_038120765.1 Rhodospirillaceae bacterium | reverse complement strand
ATATTGTTCTGTTTCGTCGTTATTAACGCGGACTTCGAAATTCGATTCTTCGAGCTTGTCGATGACCAGGCTGGACTCGCACGGGAAGACCGTCCCCGGCTCGCCGTCGATACTCGCCGTCGCAAGCGGGCCGGGCTCGGCGGAGGTGACGAAGCTCTCGGTAATCACAATGGGCTTGCCCGGTTTGATTGCGGACAGAACGATATCGAGGAACGCTTCCTTGTCGTCAATCAGAACAAGCGTGTCGCGCAGCAGGCAACCATCGTAGAAATCGGTCTTGAGTTCGAACGTCGCGGGATCGAACCCCTTCACGACGGCCTTTTTTTCGAGCCCTTTGATCATGGATGCATCGAGCGCCTGTTTCGCGAGGTCGGCGCTGAGATCGAACCCGTCGACGTAGGACCCTATCCTCTCGGCGACCGCGCAGGCCCCGCCACCGGGGCCGGAGCCGATTTCAAGCATCGTATTTTCCGCCGTCAGGCCGAAAGGCTGTGTGAGGTCGACGACGCTATCGGGCGTCGCGGGCGAGATAAACCCATCGCCCCAGATCAGCTGCACCAGTTTCTGGCGCGCCGGCGACCATTCCGGAACATCCTCGGCAGCCGCATCTTCGACCATATCACCGGTTTCGTCGGGATTGGAAGCGGAGTCGGGAAGCGCACCGAGGTCATAGCCTTCCCACCAGGCGTGCAGACGCTGCTTCAGCGAGTGTTTCGGCCCGCCGGCCTGATGCTCTTCTCCGCCTGATTTTTTCAGGGCAACCGCCACGCCATCATCCTCGTCCGCAAGCCGGCAAAACCGGCCAAAATCCGGCTAACAGCCTGACAGCACTTAATTAAACGAGGGTTAAGGGCGATCTACTCGCCCACGTAGCGGAAGGCGAAGCAATCGCCACTGGCGACGATGAATCCGGCGGTCGGGTTCGGGAAATGCGACGGGATGATTGTCACGTCGCGATCGGCGTAGCGATCGAGAAATGCCTTGCGGGTCTCCCGTGCCGCCGACTGGTCGGCACAGGCGATCGTGCTCCAGTCGGGAATATGACACTGGATCACGTGATGCATCATGTCGCCGCACAGAATGGCCTGCTGTCCGCCCGAAGAGACGTTCAGCCCGACCATGCCGGGGGTATGACCGGGAAGCGGCTCCAGGGTCAGCCCGTCCTCGATCGCATGATCCATGTCGACGACCAGTTCGCGTTTCGCCTCCAGGATGGGCAGGACGCTGTCGGCGACGTAGTCGCCGGTACGCGTCATCTGGCCCTGTTCGGACTGCTGCATCCAGAATTCAAGCTCCTTTCGCGAAAAGATGTACTTCGCATTGGGAAAGGTCGGCACCCAGCGTCCGTCTTCCAGCTTCGTGTTCCAGCCGACATGGTCTACATGCATATGCGTGCACAGCACGAAATCGATATCTTCCGGTGTCACCCCGGCGGTGCGGAAGTTATCCATCCACGGGAAGACCTTGTCGTTGAACATTTCCCGGTTGCGCGGCTTGTGATTGCCGACACAGGTATCGACCAGGATCGTGTGGTGCGGCGTACGGATCAGAAACGCCTGTATGTTGATGACGACCCTGCCGCTGACCGGATCGAAATGCCGCGGCACCATCCAGTGCCTGTGTTGCTCGACGGCCTGCGGATCCCAATCCGGGAAAAAGTCGCCCGCCCCCAGCATCGGCATTTCCATCTCGACGATGCGGGTGACGCTGATATCGCCGAAGCTGAAATCGTACACCGACGCTACTCCGGCCAGCCCGGGTTTTTGTGGCCGCAGGCATCGCAGACCTGATTTTCCGGATCCGCGTAAAAGGCTTCGAAGATCGGCGGCATGTCGCGCTCGAGCACCTCGATATAGGCGTCTTTCCGGAAAATCTGGTGATTGCAGTTTTCGCAGAACCACGCAAACCCGTCGAGCGGATCATCTTTCTGGCGTTTGATCTCGGCGATCAGACCGACCGTGCCGGCAGGTCGCATCGGCGCATGGGGGACATAGGCCGGCAGCAGGAACACATCGCCTTCCCTGATCTCGACATCGCGCGCCTTGCCGTCTTCCTGGATGCGCAGAACCATATCCCCCTTGATCTGGTAGAAAAATTCCTCGAACGCATCGATGTGATAATCCGTTCGCTTGTTCGGACCGCCGACAACCGTGATCATCAGGTTCGAATCCTTCCACAGCGTCTCCCCGCCCACCGGCGGTTTCAGCTTGTCGCCGTTATCGGAAATCCACTGCTGTATCTGGAAGGGGTTCGACGCACTCATCCTGTTTCCTCATCTTGTATTCGGGGCTGGGCCGGAGCCAATCTGGCGTCCAGCGTAATCATTCGCCGCGTCTTCGGCAAACCCGATCAAGTCCCATGCGGACGCCCTGCCCACATCGTCCGTACTGGCAATTCGACGAGAACCGTGGCTAGATCGCTGAAAAAGCAGGGAACAGATCATTCATGGAATTCGGTCTTAATTTCTTCCCGAGCTGCGCGCCGGAAGAGCGCTCGGCGGAGGGTTACTGGGCGGACGCGCTGTATCTGTGCGGATTGATGGATGAGCTCGGCTATACCCATGTCCGCACCGTCGAACATTATTTTCACCCGTATGGCGGCTACAGCCCCAACCCGGTCGTGTTCCTCGCCGCGGCGGCGCAACGCTCCAGGATGGCGAAAATGATCACCGGTGCGGTTCTGCCCGTATTCAATAATCCGCTGAAGGTCGCAGGCGAGCTCGGCATGCTGGACGCGATCTCGAACGGACGCCTCGAAGCGGGCTTCGCCCGGGCGTTCCTGCCCAACGAGTTCGAAACGTTCGGGATCGACATCGAGGAAAGCCGCGACCGGTACGAGGAAGGCATCGAACAGATCCGGCTGTTGCTGGAGCAGGAAAACGCGACCCATCACGGAAAATTCCACAGCTTTACCGGTGTCACGTCGCTCCCCCGCCCGACACAGCAGCCGCGCCCGCCTTTCTGGGTGGCAGCACTCAGTTCGAAGGAATCCTTCGAATTCGCAGGCCGGGATGGCCACTACGTCATGGGTATTCCGATGGGTGGCGGATTGATGACGGAGCTTATCGGCACCTACCGGGAAGCATGGAAAGCCGCCGGCCACCCCGGGCAAGGCCGGATCATGCTGTCATTTTCGATGTGTACGGACGAAGACGGAGAGGCCGCACGCGCCGCGTTCCGCTCCCCGCTGAATGCCTATCTGGACCGCCTGGTCGATGCGGCTTCAGGCTGGCTCAACGGCGCCAGCACGAAGGACTATAAAGGCTATGACAGGATTATCGCCTCCCTGAAGGACGACGATTTCGACAAGCAGATGGAACGCGGCATCTGCTGGGCGGGATCGCCCGACGAGGTTGCCGACATGATCGCCGATTCAAGCCGCGAGACCGGCGGGTTCGATATCGCATCCCTGCATGTCATGCCGCACGTCCTGGAAGCATCCGTCGCGGAAAATTCAATGCGCCTGTTTTCAGAACGCGTCATGCCGAAGTTCAGGTAACCGCCTTTCTATCAGGACGTCGCGGCCGGGCATTGTGCGGCACCCAAAACCGGCCCCTGGCGATCGTCCTGGACAAGCACGGCACAGCCCTCGCCCTCGGCCAGCGCAAAATCCCTCACGGCGAACGAAGCCGGCTTGCCTGACTATTTGCCGATCTTCTGTACCCCGGTGACGATATTGTGGCTGAGCAGGGCCTTGCCCTTGTTTTCACCGGAGCTGACCCGGGTTTCCTTCACTTTGATAAAGCGGACCAGCCAGACCGACCCTGCGCCTTTGCCGGCGGCATCAAGGTCGACCTTCTGGACCCTGCCGGACGCCATCGTCACGGTGATCCCGACGCTGTCCCGGCGGGCGGTCTCGGCTTCTCGCATCGCGTTCAGCACGGACAGGCGACGCGAACCGACCGCTTCGAGCTTTCCATCTATGACCATCTGCGGCGTGTAGACGTTCCCGGTGCCGCGAATGCGCTGGTTATAGGTACGCTGGCGCTGGGTATAGGCGGGTTTCGAGAACGGGTCTTTCCACTTCCCCGCCGCGCCGTAGACCAGATCGTCCCAGTAATCGACGTGGAACTCGAGGGCGATAACGGATTTCTGCCCGGCAAGATCGCCCAGGAATTTTTCCGCCGGCGGGCAGGAATAGCAGCCCTGCGACGTGAACAGTTCGACGACCACGGCGCCGTTGCGCTCACCGGCGGCGGCATGGGAGGCGGCGGCAATGGCGGACAAGGTCAGCGCCACAGCGGCGGCGGAAAGGGTGCGCATGTTTTTCATACGCCAAGTATAAAAAACCTCACCGCCCGTGAGGGCGGGTATTATTTCTCGTTCTTGACCGGGTTCGACAGAATCCCGATTTTCTCGATCTCGATCTCACAGATATCACCGTCTTTCAGGTAGATCGGCGGTTTGCGGACGAAACCGACACCGGCGGGCGTGCCCGTCAGGATAATATCGCCCGGCAGCAGCGTGAACACCTTTGCCAGCTCATGAACAAGCGTCTTGGTGTCGAAGATCATTTCGCGGGTGTTCGAATCCTGCAGCACCTTGCCGTTGACGCGGCACTGCATGTTCAGACCCTTTGCGCCGGCAGGCAGTTCGTCGGCGGTGACGAAGTCGGACCCGATGGAGCCGGTGGCATCGAAGTTCTTGCCCATGGCCCACTGGGACGATTTCATCTGGTAGTCGCGGATGGAGCCTTCATTCGCAACCGCATAGCCGGCGACGTAATCGAGCGCTTCGCTCTTTTTGATGTTGCGGGCCTTCTTGCCGATAACGGCGACAAGCTCGGCTTCGTAGTCGAAATGCTTCGACGCCTTCGGGCGGATGATCGGCTGGCCCTGCGCGACGAAGGACGTCGTGAAACGGGTAAACACCACAGGATAGGTCGGGATTTTCAGACCGGCTTCGGCGGCGTGGTCCTTGTAGTTCAGACCGATGCAGATAATCTTGTTGGGATCCTGGATGGGGGTCAGGTAACTGACACGCCCCTTCACGATCGCCTTGGGCGGCGCCTTGGCGGCCGCGCGGGCGGCTTTCGCCATCGCGCCCTTGCCCTTTGCGATGAGCTCCTTGAGATCTGTCGGAAGTGTCTTGTCGACAAGCGACAGATCGACGAGGCCGGCATCTGTACGGACGCCAAGCTTGGCCTTGCCGTCTTTTTTGAAAGCGACGAAACGCATTTTTATCTCCCTGTGCTGGATTGCGTTGAAAAGTTCGAGTGCGGCGGACGGCGAAGCGCCGCCCGGAAATTAATTCCGCGTTGAAACTAACGGATCGGCACACCGGTTCAAGTTGTTTTGCTCTTCCGGTGTGCGGAAGCTTTTTCGGAAAGTAAAACACATGTGGTTTTCATACTGTCCCTCTCGGCTCGGCCGTTTTCTGAATGACATCATGTCCCCGTATTTCGCGGAACAAAATGCGCGCGCGACTCGCCGTGTCTTTGGTCTTGCGGACGGGTGGTGTAGAAGAATAGCGAGCCTGGCGGAAAGAGTACGATGGCACCGGACGACAACCACGCGGGAGACATTCCCTATACCGATCTCTGGAGACGGCCCGGATTCCTGATCCGGCGGCTGCACCAGTTGCATGTTGCCGTATTCCTGGAAGAGTGCGGCGAATTCGACGTTACGCCGGTCCAGTATGCGGTGCTCAGCGTGCTGTATCGCGGCAAGGCGCTGGACCAGGTTTCCGTCGCCGCCGAGGTCGGGATCGACCGCAACAACGCCGCGGACGTCCTCCGCCGGCTGGAGCGGCGCGGGTTCGTCGAACGCATCCCGAGCGAGACCGACCGGCGCGCGATGCTGAACGCGATTACCGAAGCAGGCTGCAAGTTTGTCGAAGACGCCCACGGCGCCATGGAGCGCGCGCAGGACCGGTTCACCGGAAGCCTCAGCAGGCGCGACCGCGAGCGGCTGATGGAACTCCTTCAGAAAGTCATGCTGGACAATAACGATTCCGGCCGGGCGCGGCTGAATACACCCGACGGGGAATAGAAAAGGGCGGACCAGCCGGCCCGCCCCTGTCGCATTTTTTATAAAGCGGCCGAAGACTACTCGGCGGCTTTCGGCAGGGCCGCCTCGATCGTTTCCATGTTGTTGCGGTTGGTCGCGAACTTCACGTCGGCGGGTTCGTAGATATCGTCCGTGATCTTGAAATACCCGTTGGCGTAATCGGCCGCGCTTGTCGGCACCATCTGGATGGAATCGAACGGGCAGACATCCATGCACAGCTCGCAGCCGATGCACTTGTCGTTATGCACATTGATCTTGCCGGCCGGGTCCTGGGACAGGGCTTCGTAGAAGCACATCTGGACGCAGACATTGCAGGTCGGGTTCTGGCAGGTCTCGCCGTTCACTTCGGCGGTGACACGGTCCTTGGCGAACTGGTCGGAATAGTCGGTCGCCGCCGCGTCCGACGCGATGCCGTACATGGACGCGATGTCCTTGTAGCCGTGCTCGTCCATGAAGCGTTCGAGCCCGCGGATGATGTTGGGCAGCCATTTCATGCCCTTGATCATCAGCACCGAGCCGACTTCGACGATATTGGCGCCGGTCATGATGAATTCGACCACGTCGCGGTGATCGAAGATTCCGTTCGACCCGGCGATCGGAATGCCGACCTCTTTATAGATGTTGTG
>JAYOMI010000006.1:46712-75623 GCA_038120765.1 Rhodospirillaceae bacterium | reverse complement strand
CAGATGCCAATTCTCTAACTCAGCAAATGGACCCGGTTAAGGGGGGCAGGTCACGAGGGGGTGGCATAGTAACCAAAGCCGCTTTCAGTCTAATACGAACCAGTCTCCAAAATCTCGATTAAGCCGTGGTTTACGCCAGTACCTCCCTCCACTCAGCCAGCGCAGCTGAGCGGATGTCCGCTTTTGGCTATTAGCGGACATCCCGAGGTCCCGTCGTTAATGTCCGCTGTTAACCCAAAAGCCAACACGCATGGCCATCGACCTGCGCAGCTATGTGTTATATTATAACATTTAATGTCGACGCGGCTTTTAAGCATTTTGCTCAGATGAACAGACGACTTACACCCAAGCAGGAGGCCTTTGCCGCCGAATACGTCGCGATTGGCAATGCATCGGAGGCGTATCGGCGGTCCTATGACGCGACGAACATGCAGCCGGCCACCATCCATGCCCGGGCGAGCGAGTTACTGAACCACGGTCGGGTTGCGGTAAGGATTGCGGAACTGAAAGCGGGCCTGGCGACCGATAACGAAATCACGTTCGGTGAGATCGCAGCAGCCCTGCGAGCGACATACGAGGCGGCCCTAAAGGCTAACCAGTGCAGCGCTGCGGTTTCCGCCTGCATGGGGCTCGCGCGACTGGGCGGCCTGCTCGTCGAGAAGCGGCAGGTATCAATCGATGATTACGGTCCGTCACACCTTGATGCGGTGAGGGCGTTGGCTGCTATTCCGCCCCTAAAAAAATAATTCAGCGAGAATTGCCCCCCCCCTTAAAAATTGGAAGGCGGGGCTATTTGATTAGGATACCCTCTCGATATCGCGTTCAAGCACAAACAATGTGTGGTACGAAGCGTGGTACCAAACTTGATGGGAAAATAATTATCTAATTATTATCAGTTATTTATTAAAAATTAATGGCGGAGAGTGAGGGATTCGAACCCTCGGTACGTCATAAACGCACAACGGTTTTCGAGACCGCCCCGTTCAACCACTCCGGCAACTCTCCGCCGGCGGTTGTACCGAAATGTCATAGGGCGCGCAACTGAACAGGAAAATATCTACAACATCGCGGAAATCCGGTGGTATCGCGGGGATTTAGCCGCCCAAAAACCGTTGACATCGGACAATCTGGGCGTATATTCCCGCCTCTCTCGAAATGAGCGCGTGGCCCTGTGCCCGGTTTAGGGTAGCACAGCGTTATTTTTGCGGTCGTTTTTTTTGATTTAAATTTGGCCAC
The DNA here is from genome assembly GCA_038120765.1 of Rhodospirillaceae bacterium. Lineage (GTDB taxonomy): Bacteria > Pseudomonadota > Alphaproteobacteria > MPNO01 > UBA830 > CAXBCP01. Next base: position 74,387 of record JAYOMI010000006.1, on the reverse strand, counting down.
CGGCGCTGCCGGCGAGCCGAAAGCGGATAACAACCATGTACGCAGTGGTCAAAACAGGCGGAAAGCAATACCGCGTCGCCAAGAACGACGTTCTGACGGTAGAAAAACTCGACGGTGAAGCCGGCGCAGTTGTCGAGCTTGAAGAAGTTCTGGCAATGAATGACGGCAGTGGCCTGACCATCGGCACGCCGATGGTCGACGGCGCGCGCGTCGCAGCGACGGTGCTGGAACAGAAGAAGGGTGACAAGGTCATCATCTTCAAGAAAAAGCGCCGCAAGAATTACCGCCGCACGCGGGGCCACCGGCAGCAGCTGACGGTCATCCGCATCAGCGACATTCTTGCCAAGGGCCAGAAAGCGGCGGCGGCAGCAGCAGCCCCGGCAGCCGACGCGGACGCGCCGGCGAAGAAAGCCCCGGCAAAGGCGAAAGCCAAAGCCAAGACCGCGGCGAAAAAAGCGCCCGCGAAAGACAAGTCGGAAGACTGAGCCCAAACGAGTATTACTGGACGGCTCACGTCCACAGGAGATTGAACGATGGCCCATAAAAAAGCTGGTGGTAGTTCCCGTAACGGTCGCGATTCCGAAGGCCGGCGTCTCGGCGTCAAGAAGTTCGGCGGCGAAGAGGTAATTCCGGGGAATATCATTCTTCGCCAGCGCGGCACGAAATGGCATCCCGGCACCAATGTCGGCATCGGCAAGGACCACACCATTTTTGCGACGGCAGAAGGCAAGGTCGCCTTTACGCGCAAAGCCGGTGGACGGGTCTTCGTGTCGGTTGACCCGGCGGCCTGAACAGGCCCGATAATCGCCCGGCCCGCCCTTTGAAACGGGCCGGAAACATGCCAGATTACGATATCTTTTAGGCCTCGTTCTGCCGGACGGGGCTTAAACGTGTTTGGAAATCGGCAAACCGGATAACAGGACGATGAAGTTTCTCGATTCCGCAAAAGTATTCGTCAAGAGCGGTGACGGCGGCGCCGGTTGCGTAAGCTTCCGGCGCGAGGCGCATGTTGAATATGGCGGTCCCGATGGCGGCGATGGCGGTCGCGGCGGCGATGTTATCGTCGAAGCCGTAGACGGCCTGAACACGCTGATCGATTTCCGCTATCAGCAGCACTTCAAGGCAAAGACCGGCGGCCACGGCATGGGCAAGATGCGGTTCGGCGCCAGCGGCGACAGCATCACCCTGCGTGTACCGGTCGGCACGCAGATATTCGACGACGACAATCTGGTCATGCTCGCGGATTTCACGCGCGTCGGCCAGCGCGTCGTCCTGCTGAAGGGCGGGCGTGGCGGACGCGGCAACACGCGATTCAAGTCATCGCGCAACCAGGCGCCCCGGCGGTTCGGTACCGGCGAGGAAGGCGAGGAACGCTGGATCCGCCTGCGCCTGAAACTGATCGCCGATGCCGGACTGGTCGGCCTGCCCAATGCCGGGAAATCGACGTTCCTGTCCGCGGTATCCCGCGCGAAACCGAAGGTCGCCGACTACCCCTTTACGACCCTGACGCCCGTGCTCGGCGTGGTCTACATGGACGAGACGGAATTCGTCATCGCCGATGTCCCCGGCCTGATCGAAGGCGCCCATGACGGCGCCGGGCTCGGCCATCGTTTTCTCGGCCATGTCGAGCGCTGTGGCGCATTGCTTCACCTGATCGACTGCACCGAAGACAACATTGTCGGCGCATGGAAAACGATCCGCGGCGAGCTTGAAGCCTATGGCGGCATCCTGGCGACCAAACCGGAAATCCTTGCGCTCAACAAAATCGACGCAATACCGGAAGAGTTTGTTGCCGAAAAGAAAGCCGAGCTTGAGGCCGCGTCCGGACAGGAAGTGATCGCGATTTCCGGCGCGACCGGCGCCGGAGTCGACAATGCGCTGCGGCTCCTTCGCCGTACCATCAACCAGAACAGGGCCGACGAGCAGGCAGCTGCCGAAGAGCCGATCGCCACACCGTCATGGACGCCGTAAACACGCAGACGGCCGACCGGATGGCGGCCTCCCGGTGCATGATCGTCAAAATCGGCTCGGCCCTGCTTGTCGACGACATCACAGGCGAAATCCGCACAGACTGGCTGACGGGACTCGGCTCGGACATCGCGCGCCTGAAAGCGCGCGGGGTAAACGTCGTCATCGTCTCGTCCGGCGCGATCGCGGTCGGGCGGACACATCTCGGACTGAAACGCGGCGCACTTGCGCTTGAACAGAAACAGGCGGCTGCCGCAACGGGACAAATTCGCCTTGCCCATGCCTGGCAGGAAACGCTGGCGGCCCACGACATTACGGTCGCCCAGATACTGCTGACCCCCTCCGACACGGAGGAACGCCGCCGTCACCTGAATGCGCGGGCGACGATCGAGACGTTGCTCGACCTGGGCGCGGTCCCGGTGATCAACGAAAACGATTCCGTCGCAACCGAGGAAATCCGCTACGGCGACAACGACCGGCTGGCCGCCCGCGTCGCCCAGATGATCAGCGCCGACGCGCTGGTACTGCTGTCGGATGTGGACGGCCTGTACCGCAGCGACCCCCGCCGCGATGCAACCGCCGAACTGATCGCCGAGGTCGCCGAAATCACGCCGGAAATAGAAGCGATGGCCGGTGCGGCACCTGCCGGATATTCGTCGGGCGGCATGGTCACAAAGCTCGACGCCGCCAAGATTGCCACCACGGCAGGTTGCGCGATGGTCATCACCGACGGAAAACCGCAGCATGCGCTGGCCCGGCTCGAAGAGGGAGCGCGCTGCACATGGTTTCTGCCATCGTCGGAACCGATGACGGCGCGAAAACGCTGGATCGCCGCCGCCGTCGAAACAGCAGGCGCCATCATCATAGACGATGGCGCGGTCGCGGCCCTCCGCGCGGGCAAAAGCCTGCTCCCCGCAGGGATTACCCGGGTCGACGGCACATTCGACCGGGGCGACGCCATCTGTGTCAAAACCATGGACGGGCGCATTGCCGGGCGCGGGCTATCGGCGTATTCATCGTCGGACGCCCGGCAGATAATGGGCCGAAAAAGCCGTGATATCGAAAACATTCTGGGCTACCGTGGCCGGGATGAAATGATTCACCGAAACGATCTGGTGACGGAATTGAGCGCAGCGGGGGCGCCGGAAGAATGAGCGTTGCGACGGCGATCGCCACAGACATGAATGGCGACGAAATAGCAGGCGAAATGGACCAGCTCGGCCGCCGGGCCCGTGCCGCGGTTCAGGAACTCGCCCTGGCATCCGCCGAGCAGAAAAACACGGCATTGCGGGTGGCTGCAGCGACTCTGCGGGACCGGACGGCCGATTTGCTGGCTGCCAACGCCCTGGATATCGCCGCCGCCGAAGAACGCAAGATCGCACCATCCCTGATCGACCGGCTGAAGCTGGACGCGGGACGGATCGATGCGATGGCCGGCGGCCTTGAGCAGATCGCGGACCTGCCGGACCCGGTGGGGGAAGTGCTTTCCACCTGGGACAGGCCGAACGGGCTCAATATCTCGCGGGTCCGGGTCCCCCTCGGCGTGATCGGCATCATTTACGAATCCCGGCCCAACGTAACGGCGGATGCAGGCGGCCTGTGCCTGAAATCCGGGAATGCCGCCATCCTGCGCGGCGGCTCGGAAAGCTTTCATTCATCGAAAGCCATTCTCGACTGTCTGCAGGCCGGACTTGGCAAAGCGGGCCTGCCGGAAGGGGCTATCCAGCTTGTACCGACAACGGACCGTGCCGCCGTCGGCGAAATGCTGACAATGACCGACTATATCGACATTATCGTGCCGAGAGGCGGCAAGTCGCTGATCGAACGCGTCCAACGGGAAAGCAAAATTCCCGTCATCGCCCATCTCGAAGGGCTCTGCCACACCTATATCGACGGCGCCGCCGACCCCCTGATGGCGCGCGACATCGTGGTGAACGCCAAGATGCGACGCCCGGGCATTTGCGGCGCGACGGAAACCCTGCTCGTCGACAAATCGATCGCTGAACAGACCTTGCCGGAGATCATAGAGACGCTGTCTGCTGCCGGCTGCGAACTGCGCGGCGACGAGGCGACATGCGCGCTGGACACCCGCGTGAATCCTGCAACGGAGGCCGACTGGCGGACGGAATATCTCGAACCGATCCTGTCGATCCGCCAGGTTGACGGACTGGACGGCGCGATCCGGCATATAGCTACCTACAGTTCGCACCACACCGAATCGATCGTCACCGACGATGCGGCCCGGGCAGAGAAATTCCTCAACGAGGTTGATTCCGCGATCGTTATGCACAATGCCTCGACCCAGTTCGCCGATGGCGGCGAATTCGGCATGGGTGCGGAAATCGGTATTTCGACGGGCAGGCTGCATGCCCGGGGACCGGTCGGCGTGGAACAACTGACAACCTTCAAATACGTCGTCCGCGGCGCGGGACAGGTCCGGCCCTGAAAATACTCACCGATATCCGCCGGGGTCATTCCGTAACGGGGCTCCGGGTGGGCATTTTGGGCGGTTCGTTCAATCCCGCACATGAAGGCCACCTGCACATCAGTCTGCTCGCGCTCAAGCTGCTGAAGCTCGACGAAGTGTGGTGGATGGTCTCCCCGCAGAACCCGCTGAAGCCGGCCGATGGCATGGCCCCGTTCGAGGACCGCCTGGCAGAAGCGCGCGCCCTGGTGCGTCACCCGAATATCCGCATCACGGATATCGAGGCACGGCTCGGCACCACCAACACGGCGGAATCCCTCGCCGTCCTGAAACGCGGATTTCCGAAGACCCGTTTCGTCTGGTTGATGGGTGCGGACAATCTGAAACAGATTTCGCGCTGGTATCAATGGACGCTAATCTTTAATCAAGTTCCCATTGCGGTTTTTGACCGTGCTCCTTATTCTTTTGGGGCGCTCGCCGGCAAGGCAGCAAAGGCGTTTTTCCGGTTCAAGCGAAAACCGTCGGACGCCTGCAACCTTGCCGATATGCCACCGCCAGCCTGGATGTTCTTCCATACGCGGCTTCATCCCGGCTCGGCAACGAACATCAGAGCGCACCGTGACTCGGCTTCCGGCCTGACCGGTCGGAAAGATGCCGAAGAACTGCCAAAGGTGAATAAGTGAGTGCACAACAGGAAGCACACACACTGACAGAACGATCAACAGACGTAACGAAAGACGCGAGCCGCGTAGAGAGGTTGCTCGCCGATATCGTGGAATCTCTTGAAGATCACAAGGCGACGGATATTGTCGTCATTGATCTGAAGGGAAAATCCGACATCGCCGACTATATGGTCATCGCGACCGGTCAGTCGGGCCGCCAGGTCTCGACCATGGCGGACAGGCTGGCGCTGGTCGTGAAGGAAAACGGCATCGTCGGTGCCGTGCCGGAAGGCCGCGGTCAGGCGGATTGGGTGCTGCTCGATGCGAGAGACGTTATCGTGCATCTTTTCCGCCCCGAAGTGCGGGAGTTCTACAATCTTGAAAAAATGTGGAATGCGGACCTGCCCGAGAACCCGGAGCCCGGTGCTCCGGAAACGGCGACTGCCTGACGCGATTATTCCGTGCGGCTGACGATATGCACCGTGGGGCGGCTGAAAGCCGGCCCGGAACGCGATCTGATCGCCAAGTACACGAAACGGGTTCAATGGCCGCTTGAGATCATCGAGGTCGAGGAGCGGCGCAAGCTCTCGCCGGCAGAGCTTAGAAACCGTGAAGGCGAGCTTCTTTCCGGTGTATTGCCCGCAGGCGCCATCCGGATCGCGATGGACGAACGTGGAAAAGCGCTCAGCAGCCAGCATTTTGCGGACAAACTCGGCGCGTGGCGCGATCAGGGCCGCGATATCGCGTTCCTGATTGGCGGCGCAGGCGGTCTGTCGCCGGAGCATCGCAATAACGCCGATCTCGTGCTGTCATTCGGCACGGCGACATGGCCGCACATGCTTGCCCGTGTGATGCTTGTCGAACAGATATACAGGGCGCAGGGGATTCTCGCGGGACACCCCTATCACCGGGAGTAGGGAACAGGCAGGAATTGTTCGGCGGAACCGACGCCGAAGTACCATTTGTCAATTTTTCGCCTATATAATGAAGAGATATCATTCAGGGACACGAAATGAGCAGCGACGACGCACCAGCAACCCATCCGACTTTGCCGAGACCGGTCGTCTTGTGCGTACTGGACGGCTGGGGCCATCGCGACGACCAGACTGAAAACGCTATTACACCGGCCAATACGCCCAATTTCCAGCGCCTGTGGGCAGACAATCCCCACAGCTATATCGATACCAGCGGGATCGATGTCGGACTGCCGCATGGGCAGATGGGCAATTCAGAAGTCGGCCATATGAACCTCGGCGCGGGACGCATCGTCAATCAGGATATCCGGCGCATAGATGCGGCCATCGAAGACGGCTCGCTGGCGACGAATCCGGCTCTGGCCGGATATATCTCCGCGCTGAAAACCTCCGGCGGAACATGCCACCTGCTGGGGCTTCTGTCTCCGGGCGGGGTTCATTCGCATCAGGAACATCTGATCAAACTGACGGAAATCATGGCGGACGCCGGTATTCCGGTCTCCATACACATGTTTCTCGATGGACGGGATACCCCGCCGGAAAGCGCTGCCGGCTACGTCTCCGAGTTCGCAAAACAGGTCGAACCCCTGCCGAGCGTGTCGCTGGCCACCATGTGCGGGCGCTTTTTCGCGATGGACCGCGACCAGCGCTGGGACCGGGTTGAGAAAGCCTTCAACCTGATTGTCTCGGGGACCGGCACTGCGGCGGATGACGCCGTTACCGCAATCCGGGCGAGCTACGCGGCCGGGATAACGGACGAATTCGTCGAACCGACGGCGCTGAACGGCTATTCCGGCGTTCGGGACGGTGACGGCGTGTTGATGGGTAATTTTCGGTCCGACCGGGCGCGTGAAATTCTGCAGGCGCTGCTCGACCCTGATTTCGAAGGGTTTCCCCGGTCCCGCGTGCCCGCTTTCCAGGCGGCACTCGGCCTTACCGAATATTCCACCGCGCATAACGCGTTTATGGGAACGATGTTCCCGCCTGTGTCGCTGAATAATATTCTGGCTGAACTTGTCGCCGATGCGGGGAAGAAACAGCTGCGGATCGCCGAGACCGAGAAATACGCCCACGTGACATTCTTCTTCAACGGCGGGGAGGAAGCTCCTTTTTCGGGCGAAGACCGCGTGTTGATCCCGTCCCCCAAGGTCGCGACCTATGACCTCCAGCCCGAAATGTCCGCTAATGAAGTGACGGACCGGCTTATCGCGGTGATCGACGAGGGGACCTATGATTTCATCCTCGTCAATTACGCCAACCCTGATATGGTCGGCCATACTGGCATTCTCTCAGCAGCGGAAATCGCCATTCGAACCGTGGATGACTGCATTGGACGGCTCGCGACTGCGGTCGAAGCCGCAGGAGGATCGCTGCTGATCACCGCCGATCACGGCAATGCGGAGACCATGCGGGACGCGGAGACCGGCGCGCCGCATACGGCCCACACACTCAACGTGGTCCCGGCCGTCCTGGTGAATGCGCCGGCCGGTATAGAGGAACTGCAGAATGGACGGCTCGCCGACATTGCACCGACGCTGCTGGCGCTCATGCGGATAGACCATCCTTCGGAGATGACGGGTAAATCGCTCATCAACACCGTAGATAGCAATGCTTCCCTGTCGGAAAAACGTGTTTCGGCCTGACCGCATAGGCGCGTATCTGGTCCTGGGCATCTGCCTTGCCGCCAAACCTGTGAGCGTCGGACCTGCAGGCGCGAACGAGATCGAGAACAAACTCGAAGCAATCCAGCTGGATCTGGAGAAAAGCCGCGAGAAACGCGCCAGCCTCGACAAGGCGGCCAGAAAGGCCGCGGCGGAACTCCAGTCGATAAAACAGCAGGGGGTAAACCTTGCGCGGAAAATGCACATGCATTCTTCCGATGCCGACCGGATAGAAGGTCAGTTGATCGCGTTGGAACAACAGGAACGCACGAAGTCGGATAGAATGCGTCAGCGCACAAACCAGCTGTCGGCGACCCTCGCGGCGCTGCAGCGGATCGCACGCATGCCGACCGCGACACTGGTCGCCATCCCACAGTCGACCGACAAGACCATCCGCACGGCTATCCTGCTTCGCGCCGCGGTGCCGGAATTGCAGCGCGATGCGATGAGCCTTGGGGACGACCTCCGCGCCCTGAGTGCGCTCCGCGAGCGGATAAGCGCCGAAAAGACCGCACTGACCGAGTCCCTCGAGCGCCTGAAAGCCGAACGAAAGTCGCTGGCGGCCCTCACCACCGACAAGATCGAACTTCTGAAGAATATGGAATCGGCAGAGCGCGAGGCCGCTCAGAGAGCTGCCCGCCTGTCGGCCCGGGCAGGCAGCCTCCGCGAACTGCTCGACAATCTGTCCAGACGGCAAAAGCGCCCGGCGCTGAAGATGCCGGATCCGGAGCCGGAGCCCGCCACGGCGCCGCCCGCCCCCGACCGGAAAACAGCGGCCCTACCGCCGGTAACAATTTCGCGAGGCGTGCTCCCTGCACCCGGTCGCGTCGTAACCACTTTCGGTGCGAAGATGCCCAACGGTACCCTGAGCAAGGGCGTCTACGTCGTTACACGACCTGCCGCGGCCGTTGTTGCGCCGGTACCCGGCAGGGTGGTCTTTGCGGGAGAGTTCCGCGGCTACGGAAACCTTGTCATACTGGAGTCACGCGACAGGGGGCATGCATTGATATCGGGGATGTCGAGGATCGACGCACAGGTCGGCGACAACGTTTTGGCAGGAGAACCGCTTGGCGAGATGACCCCCTCGACGAGCACCTTGCCGAAACTGTATTTTGAGCTGAGAAGCAGGGGTCGACCGATCAACCCGATGCCGTCGGATACGGCACGCAGGAACAAGGTAAGCGGATAATGATGAAACAATTACTGGCGGCAGGCGCGATCATCGGGGGCATTGCCTTCGCTCTCCCCTCCGCGGCCCAGAACAATAACTCGGAAACCTACAGGCAGCTGAACCTGTTCGGCGATGTGTTCGAACGCGTCCGCGCGGATTACGTCGAAGACGTTTCCGACGAAGCGCTTATCGAAGCGGCGATAAACGGCATGCTGACGTCACTCGATCCGCATTCAAGCTATCTGAGCCCCAAGAACTTCCGGGACATGCAGGTTCAGACCCGCGGCGAGTTCGGCGGGCTAGGTATCGAAGTGACGATGGAAAACGGTTACGTGAAGGTCGTCTCCCCGATCGACGACACCCCGGCATTTCGCGCCGGGCTGAAACCCAACGATCTCATCACCCATCTGGACGGTGAGCAAGTCCAGGGGCTGACCCTGTCCGAAGCCGTCGAACGGATGCGCGGAAAGGTTGGCAGCGATCTCAAACTGACCATCCGTCGCGAAGGCCGCGACGGGGCATTCGACGTCACCGTGACCCGGGCAGTGATCACCATCCGCTCTGTCCGGTCGCGCATGGAAGGCGAGGATATCGGATATATCCGGATCACCTCGTTCAGCGAACAGACCGCGACAGGCGTCGAACGCGCGATCAAGCGGTTCCGCGATACCGCCAAGGACAAGCTCTCGGGAATCGTTCTCGATCTCCGTAATAACCCCGGCGGTCTTCTGGATCAGTCGGTGAAGGTGTCGGACATCTTCCTCAATCAGGGGGAGATCGTCTCTACCCGCTCCCGCCGGCCGGATGAAGGACAGCGGTTTAATGCGAAACCCGGCGATGCGGTCGACGGTCTGCCGATCGTGGTGCTGATGAATGGCGGTTCCGCCTCGGCGTCCGAGATCGTCGCGGGCGCATTGCAGGACCATCGCCGCGGCATCGTGCTGGGGACCCGGTCTTTCGGAAAAGGCTCCGTCCAGACAATCGTTCCCCTGTCGGGCCACGGCGCGATCCGTCTGACCACCGCGCGGTATTACACGCCGTCTGGCCGGTCGATCCAGGCAAAAGGCATCGATCCCGACATTATCGTCGAACAGGCGACCGTTCAGAAGGTCACCCAGCCACGCCGGACACGGGAAGACGATCTGCGCGGCCGGCTCGACAATCCGAATGGCGGCGAAGCCGCGCCTGAGGAAACGAACGAAGCGGATTCCGCGGCGCCGGCGGATAGTCCCCAGGACTACCAGCTCTCACGGGCGCTGGACCTGTTGCGGGGCATCGCCCTGTATGGCGCCCGCGCTGCCAACTGAGACCGCGCGAATCGAGACCGGGAACCTATGCCGGAACCCCGCCCGTGATTTTCACGGGCGGGCCTGAACGGGGACGAAAGTGAAGGGTTCAACACGCAGTACGAGCGGCGCACGCCTGCCCCTTATGCTGTTGCTGGGCTTTCTCGTTCTGGTCGCGGGCGTCGCGGTGTGGTTGACGTTGTCCTCGCCGCTTCCGCCCGATAAAGCGGGCGGGCCGGCAGAGACCGGTTCTCCCGCCGCAGGATACAAGACCGAAAACGATTCACCCGCCCCGGACGCTGCCGGTGCTGCAGACACTGCAGACGCCGCGCCGGACGGCGCTGCTCCCGCGCCCGGAACAGCCACAGCCCCCCAGACGGACGCCGCCGCCCCCGTCGAGGTGCCGGTGCACAGCGTAGAGGCGCCCTCCAGGACCTCGCCTCCGCATAAAGATGACGCACAGAACCCGGCACCTGCGGAACATTCCGAGGGAACGACGGCAATCCCCTCCCCCTCTCCGACACCGCCTGGAATCGCGCCCCAACCGGAGACGACAGCAGCCGACCCGCCAGCGAAGCGCGAACCGTCACCCCCTTCCAAGGCGACGACCGCAATCGTGCCCAAGAAATTGCCCCGCGTTGCGCCGGATGCGCCGCTCGTGCCGTCGCCCGACCCCGCCCTGGTGCAGATGACCTCGCTCGGCCCGTTGCCGCGCGTAGGGGATGACGGACGTTTACCACGCCAGATCTATGCGAAACCGTTCAATACCGCTGACAGGCGCCCGCGGGTTGCTATCGTCGTGACCGGCCTCGGCCTCTCCGCAGCGGCGACCGAATCGGCGATACAGGGATTATCAGGCAGCGTCACGCTGGCCTTCGCGCCCTATTCTCGCCGCCTGGATGAGTGGATACGGCTCGCACGTGCCGCCGGCCACGAAGTTCTTATCAACGTACCGATGGAGCCCACGAATTATCCGGCATACGATCCCGGCCCTCAGACACTGCTGACATCGCTGAATGCTCAGGGAAATCTCGATCGATTGTTTTGGAGTCTCAGCCGCGGCACCGGTTATGTCGGCGTCGTAGACTTTTTGGGATCTCAGTTCACGACATCGCGGGTTCACATGACTCCGGTCCTGGAAGCGATCAAAAACCGGGGACTGCTATATCTCGACAGCAACAGTTCTCCGCGGAGCGTATCCCCTTCGGTGGCGGCGAAGCTGAACCTTGTGTCGGCCAAAGCAACCCTGACATTGGACGAACGCGCTTCACGGACCGAAATAGACCGGCGGTTCGCAGAGCTGGAGCAGCGCGCCAAGCGGGAACGTCGGGCCATTGGAATAGCGTCACCCTACCCGGTATCGTTGGAACGAATTGCAAACTGGGTGCGGCAACTTGAAGCCCGCGGGATCGCGATCGCGCCCGTCTCCGCCCTGACGCAGACACCCTCAGCACCGCAGGCGGCTCAATGACTATCGATTCGGCACCACCCGCAGGATACCGACCCTGCGTCGGCATTCTTTTGCTTGACCATGCCGGCGCGATCTTCGTAGGCGAACGGATCGATACGCCCGGTGCCTGGCAAATGCCACAGGGCGGAATCGATGAAGGCGAGACCGTTAGAGATGCCATTTTTCGTGAGCTCAAAGAGGAAACAGGCATAGAAACAGCGGAACTGCTGACCATCAGTAACATCTGGCGAGCTTACGACCTACCGCCAGCGCTGGCGGCAAAGTCCTGGGGTGGCCGCTTTCGCGGGCAGGCTCAGCTCTGGTCTGCGCTCCGCTTCACAGGTGGCCTGGAAGATATCAACATCCAGACGGAGCACCCGGAATTCGGCCAATGGAAATGGACGGACCCGGCCACGCTGCTGTCAGAAATCATAGACTTCAAGCGCGACCTCTATGCCGAGGTTCTTGCGGAATTTGCGCCCTATATCAGGCCAAACAACTAAGGTCCGGTGATCCAGGGGCGGCGATATCGTATCACCGCCCCTGATATAGCCCGCCGGGCGGGCTGTTTGACGTCAGTTATTGTGGATCCGCTCGCCGTGGGACGTGATATCGAGCCCCTCGATCTCGTCCTCTTCATGTACGCGCAATCCAGTGGTTTTCTGGATGAACTTCACGATGATCCAGCTGATAACCAGTGACCAGAGAGCAACGACGGAAATACCGAGGGCCTGGACGCCGAACTGTTTGGTCATCGTCATGCCTTCGCCAAGCCCCAGTCCACCGAGCGCCTCGGCACCAAAGAAGGATGTCAGCATAATACCCAGCGCGCCACCGACGCCATGGACTGCAAACACATCAAGAGAATCGTCGATCTGGATCTTTGTCTTGATGAAACCGACACACCAGTAACACACCAGACCGGCGACAATACCAAAGACCAACGCGCCGGCAGGGCCGACAAATCCGGCACCCGGCGTGATGGTAGCGAGACCGGCGACCATCCCGGTCACGATCCCGATAAGGCTCGGTTTTCCGTGCTTGATCCACTCAATCGACATCCAGACCAGGGACGCGGTCGCCGCCGATATATGTGTCACCACCATGGCCATACCCGCCGACCCATCGGCTGCGAGGGCCGACCCGGCATTGAACCCGAACCAGCCGACCCAGAGCATTGCCGCACCGATCATCGTCAGGCCAGGGTGATGCGGGGGCGTGACATCCGTTGGATACCCTCGACGACCGCCGAGCATTTTTGCAATTACCAGTGCCGAGACGCCGGCCGTGACGTGAACGACCAGGCCGCCCGCAAAGTCTTTGACCCCCAGGTCAGCAAGCCAACCGCCGCCCCAGACCCAATGACATACCGGGCCGTACACAAAAATGATCCAGACGCCGCTGAAAATAAGCACGGCGCTGAATTTTATCCGCTCCACATATGCGCCCACAATGAGCGCCGGGGTAATGATTGCGAATGTCATCTGAAACATCAAAAAGACGGATTCCGGAATAGTGCCGGATAATGTCCCGACCATAACCCCGGAAAGGAACGCCTTGTCCAGGCCACCTATCAGGGCATTGGCCGAACCGCCGTCACCGAATGCCAAGCTATAGACGACCACGAACCAGAGGATCGACATTAGACAGGCGACCGCAAAACACTGCATCAATACCGAGAGCAGGTTCTTGGCGTGGACGAGTCCGCCATAAAACAGGGCCAGCCCGGGAAGTGTCATAAACAGGACCAGCGCCGTCGCCGTCAGGATCCAGCCGGTATCACCACTATTGAGCGTTGCGTCCTGAGCGAATGCGGCCTGGGGTGCAATGAAAAATAGAACAATCGCGAAAAACGCCGCGGAAGCAGCGGTAAAGAATGATTTTGCCATCAGTAACCTCCGGAACAAGCCAGCATACATTAGATGCAGCCGGGTTCCCGCCTGTCGAATTGACCACCTGGGTGCGCCACACACCCGGCCTCGCGGCTGAGATGGTAGAAATTCGACGAATTTATTATTGCGCCATCGGTGCGGATAATGGCTGAAGACTAACGTTTTTTCTAGTAGCGAAGGTCATTTTAAGCCTTTTTTCAGGGCATAGAATGATACTCGGAGGAATTGAATCGGACTCCATCGGATACACCATGGCGATGCGCGACAAGACTGATAGCAGAATGTCGGTGCTGACAGACTTTCTGGTACGCAAACCTTTTTTGGTGTTTTCGCTATATGCCGCCATATGCACACTTTCTTTGACTGTGCTGTCCTGGCATCACTCTAAAGACATCAGGGAAACCACGGCGCTGAAGGCGGCAGAGGCATACTCCCAGTCGGTTTCGGCGATGCGGAGTTTCTATTCCCGCCATGTCGTTCCGAGAGCGCAGAAAGCCGGGGCGACCGTTTCTCACGACTATAAGGCGTCAGAGACGACGATTCCGTTCCCCGCCACGCTGACGATCGAGCTCGCGAACGAATTACGCGAATCAAACAGCGCATTTTCATTCAATTTTTACAGTAACCAGCCATTCCCATGGCGAAGCACACGTGTACTCGAGAAGTTCGAGATCGAAGCCCTTCGAATACTGAGTTCAAAATCCACGGAGAAATTTGTCCGTTACGAGAACTACAAAGGACAACGTTCCGTTAGAATAGCGTATCCGGTGATCATGGGAGAGACCTGTGTCGCCTGTCACAATTCTCACCCGCTGAGCCCACGGACGGACTGGAAAGTCGGCGATATTCGGGGCGTTCAGCAGATTACCCTGCCGTTGGCCAACGTCGGCACCTCTTTCCTGCCGGATATGCGCAGGTCTGCATTTTATATCGGTATATTTACCCTGGCTGGTTTGGTCCTGATCTGGTTGCTGCTCCGTGAAACACAGGCCCGGATAGAACAGACACGGAAACTTGCCGCTGATGCAGAGATTCGGAACCTGGAACTTGCAGCGGCCAAAGCAGAAGCCGAACGTGCCAATCGGGCACAGGGTGAATTGATTGCGAATGTCGGCCATGAACTGCGGACTCCCCTTAATTCAGTCATCGGGTTCTCGGAGATTCTGAAAGACGAACGGATGGGTCCCATGGGATCACCGGAATATCCCGAGTTTGCAGGCGAAATCCATTCGAGCGGAACGCAACTGCTCGAAATTATTAATTCTATTCTCTACATGTCTCAGCTTGAATCGGGCAGTGCGGAGATGCATCAGGAAATCCTCTCGCTGGACCGCGTGATATCGTCAAACGTAGAGGCATTCAAAGCGGCTGCAGAGGCAGAGGGAATATCTCTGAAGCCCATGATCATGCCGGATCTACCGCCGGTATTGTTTGACCGGAACGGGCTGTCGCGGATCATGCATTGCATCCTCGACAACGCGATCAAGTTCGGAAGTCGTGGCAGCAAAGTATGGGTAGCCGCCCGCGTCTTGAAAGACGGCGGCATCGAGATCCGGTGCAAAGATACCGGAGCCGGCATAGCGGAAGATGTATTGCTCGAGGTTCTGAAACCCTTCCGACAGGCGGATGGCGCACGTTCGAGACGATTTGAGGGCGTAGGCCTTGGCCTTACGATGGCAAACTCAATCGCGAAATTGCACAATACGACCATCGACCTTGAAAGTATCGAGGGTATCGGTACCACGGTGATCCTGAAAATCCCCGCAAACCGGGTCGTCCCGTAAGGCGCGATGGATCGCGATCAGGAAAACGCGGACGACATCGACGCCTCGATCGCCGCCTGAGAACAACGCGTCACCACACCTGTGCTGATGGCGGCAGGATGCCTGCGGCAAACCCGAATAGCCAACCGTAACGTCGTTGTTTGTCGCTAAGTTCAGAAAATAGACAAAAGCGTCTTGAAGGACGCAGGTATCAGACGCCGGTTCCGTGCGCGGCAACCATGGCTTCGCCGACGGCAAGCGCCATTTCGGCCTGTCCACGCGCTATGTCGTTATCAGCCTGATCAAGGGCGGCACGCGCCGATGTAATGCGCGTTTCTGCGGCCGCAAGATCAATATCCTCAACCGGCATGGCTTCCTCGGCCAGAACGGTACAGCGTTCACCTGTCACTTCGGCAAACCCACCTGCAACGAAAATCCGCTTTTCCACCTTTGTCCCGGCATAGGTATCGATAACGCCCGGCCGCAACGCGGAGATCAGAGGCGCGTGGCCAATGAGGACACCGAAGTCTCCCTCGGCGCCCGGAACGACGACCATCTCGACATCTTCCGAGAGCAACAGCTTTTCGGGAGAGACCAGATCGAATGTGAACGGATCGGGCATAACGGTTTCCTGCGGTTGGGATCAGCAGTGCGGCGATCAGGCCGCAGCTGCCATTGCCTTCGCTTTTTCGACGGCATCCTCGATCTTGCCGACCATGTAGAAGGCAGCTTCGGGCAGATCGTCATATTCGCCTTCGACCAGTCCCTTGAAGCCCTTGATGGTGTCTTCAAGGTCGACGAATACGCCCGACATGCCGGTGAAGATTTCAGCAACATGGAACGGCTGAGAGAGGAAGCGCTGGATCTTGCGGGCGCGGGCAACGACCAGTTTGTCTTCTTCCGACAGTTCGTCCATGCCGAGAATGGCGATGATGTCCTGCAGGCCCTTATACGACTGAAGGACGCGCTGGACCTCGCGCGCGACAGCATAGTGCTCGTCGCCGACGGTGCGCGGATCGAGAATACGCGACGTGGAATCGAGCGGATCGACCGCCGGATAAATGCCGAGCTCCGCAATCTGGCGCGACAGAACCGTCGTCGCATCCAGATGCGCAAACGATGTGGCCGGCGCCGGGTCGGTCAGGTCGTCGGCCGGCACGTAGATGGCCTGGACCGACGTGATCGATCCCTTGTTGGTGGTGGTGATGCGTTCCTGAAGGTTGCCCATGTCGGTCGCCAGGGTCGGCTGATAGCCCACCGCCGACGGAATACGGCCGAGCAGGGCCGACACTTCGGAGCCCGCCTGCGTGAAACGGAAAATGTTGTCGACGAACAGCAGAACGTCCTGACCTTCTTCGTCGCGGAAATATTCGGCCAGCGTCAACCCGCTGAGGCCGACGCGCGCGCGGGCGCCGGGCGGCTCGTTCATCTGGCCGTAGACCAGCGCCGCCTTGGAGTCGCCATCGGGCTGGATGACGCCGGATTCCATCATCTCGTGATAGAGATCGTTGCCTTCACGCGTACGCTCGCCGACTCCGGCGAAAACGGAATAACCGCCATGCGCCTTTGCGACGTTGTTGATCAGTTCCATGATCAGCACCGTCTTGCCAACGCCGGCGCCGCCGAACAGGCCGATTTTACCGCCACGCGAATACGGCGCCAGAAGATCGACGACCTTGATGCCGGTGACCAGCACTTCGGTTTCCGTCGACTGATCCGTAAATACCGGCGCTTCGCGATGGATCGGAAGCTTCTTCGTCGTGTTCAGCGGACCGCGTTCGTCGATCGGCTCGCCAATGACATTCAGGATACGCCCGAGCGTTTCCGGACCGACCGGCATCATTATCGGCGATCCGGTATCGGTCACCTTCTGACCGCGGACCAGACCCTCGGTCGTGTCCATGGCAATGGTGCGCACCGTGCTTTCGCCGAGATGCTGAGCCACTTCGAGAATCAGACGGCTCCCGTTATTGTCGCATTCCAGCGCGTTCATGATATAGGGCAGTTCGCCTTCGAACTGAACGTCGACCACAGCGCCCAGGACCTGGGAAACGCTGCCGATATTGTTGCTTGCCGTGTCGGCCATTGTCATACCTCGTACATCGATTTGCCGGACATCAAACTGCCTCGGCGCCGGAGATGATTTCTATAAGTTCTTTTGTGATGAACGCCTGACGCGTCCGGTTGTAGTTCAGCGTCAGCGAGTCGATCATTTCGCCGGCGTTGCGGGTCGCATTATCCATCGCACTCATCCGCGCGCCATGTTCGCTGGCGTTGTTTTCCAGAAGAGACCGGTAAACCTGCACGCTCAGATTGCGCGGCAGCAGAACCTCGAGAATCTCGGCCTCGTCGGGCTCGTATTCGTATTTCACATTTGCCGCAGACACTTCTTCGCCTTCCTGCGCGGCTTCGACGGCAAACGGAATAACCTGTTGCCGGGTAACGACCTGCGAAATGACGGATTTGAACCGGTTATAGACCAGTGTGCAGACATCGAACTCGCCCGCCTCGAACATTTCGAGCACACGGGTCGATATTCCCTGCGCATCGTCAAAGTTGAGACGCGGACGGCCGATACCCTCGATCAGATCAACGATCATTGGCGCGAATTCGCGGCGCACCTGCGCCCAGCCCTTGCGGCCGACGCACAGGATTTTGACTTCCTTGCCGTCGGCCTGAAGCTGGGCGACCAGGCGGCGGGTATCGCGGACGATGGATGAATTGAAAGCCCCGCACAGCCCGCGATCGGAGGTCATCATGACGATAAGATGCATATCGTCTTTTCCGGTTCCGGCCAGCAGTTTCGGCGCGCCGGCGGCAGACGCCATTGAACCGGCGAGCGATCCGAGCATCCGCTCCATGCGTTCCGCATAGGGGCGCGCGGCCTCGGCCTGCTCCTGCGCGCGACGCAGCTTTGCCGCCGCGACCATTTTCATCGCCGACGTGATCTTTTGCGTCGACTTGACGCTATCGATCCGCATGCGGAGGTCTTTAAGGCTTGGCATATCCCGTTACCGGTTCCTGTTTACCCTGGTGTCGATCAGGCTGAGACGAAGGTCTTGGCATATCCATCGAGGAACGCCGTGATCTTCGCTTTGGTATCGTCGGAAACCGCCAGCTCTTTGCGGATCGCATCAAGGATGTCTTTGTGGTTTGCCCTCAGTTCCGACAAAAACCCATGCTCGAACTGCGTGACGGCGCGCGCCGGGATATTGTCGAGATACCCGTTCACGCCGGCGAAGATGGATACAACCTGCTCCTCGACGGGCATCGGCGAATACTGACCCTGCTTCAGAAGCTCGGTCAGGCGCTCGCCACGCCCCAGAAGTTTCTGGGTCGCCGCATCGAGATCGGAAGCGAACTGGGCAAACGCCGCCATTTCACGGTACTGCGCAAGTTCCAGCTTGATCGAGCCGGCAACCTGTTTCATCGCCTTGATCTGGGCGGCCGAACCGACGCGGCTGACGGACAGGCCGACGTTTACCGCCGGGCGGATACCTGAATAGAACAGTTCCGTTTCGAGGAAGATCTGTCCGTCCGTGATCGAGATAACGTTCGTCGGGATATAGGCCGACACGTCGCCTGCCTGGGTTTCGATGATCGGCAGTGCGGTCAGAGAGCCGCCGCCATTCTCATCGCTCATCTTCGCTGCGCGTTCCAGCAGGCGGGAATGCAGATAGAAAACGTCACCCGGATAGGCTTCACGTCCCGGCGGACGGCGAAGCAGCAGCGACATCTGACGATAGGCAACCGCCTGCTTCGAGAGATCATCGTAAATGATCAGGGCGTGCATGCCGTTATCGCGGAAATATTCGCCCATCGTGCAGCCGCCATAGGGGGCCAGGAACTGCAGGGGCGCCGGCTCCGACGCGGTCGCGGCGACGACGATGGTGTATTCCATCGCACCGACTTCTTCGAGCTGCTTGACGATCTGGGCGACGGTCGAGCGTTTCTGACCTACTGCGACATAAATGCAGAAAAGCTGCTTGTCGGTATCGCCTTCATCGAAGGCTTTTTTCTGGTTGATAATGGTGTCGACCGCGATGGCGGTCTTGCCGGTCTGGCGGTCGCCGATAATCAGTTCTCGCTGGCCGCGGCCGACGGGGATCAGGCTGTCGATCGCCTTGATGCCGGTCTGCATCGGCTCGCTGACCGACTGGCGCGGAATGATACCGGGCGCCTTGACGTCAACACGGCGGCGTTCGGTCGATTCAATCGGACCCTTGCCGTCGATCGGGTTACCGAGCGCGTCAACGACGCGGCCCAGCAGCCCCTTGCCGACCGGCACGTCCACAATCGTGCCCGTCCGCTTGACGATATCGCCTTCCTTGATGTTCGAGTCGGACCCGAAAATAACGACACCGACATTGTCGGTCTCGAGATTGAGCGCCATGCCCTTGATGCCGCCGGGGAATTCGACCATCTCGCCGGCCTGCACGCTGTCGAGCCCGTAAACACGGGCGATACCGTCACCGACAGACAGGACCTGTCCGACTTCCGCGACTTCGGATTCGGTCCCGAAATTAGCGATCTGATCCTTGAGGATTGAGGAGATTTCTGCGGCGCGGATGTCCATCACGCTGCCCCTTTCAATGAGATTTCTAGACGTTGAAGCTTTGTACGAAGAGATGAATCGACCATACGCGAGCCGACCTTGACGATCATGCCGCCCAGCAGCGCTGGATCGACACGTGTATCAAGTGTCACCTTGGAGCCCATGGCGGTTCTAAGTTCCTGTTCCAGCGACTGGTGCTGAGCGTCTGTCAACGGCTGCGCCGTCATGATTTCCGCGGTCATCTCGCCCCGGGCCTTGGCCAGGAGCTGCCGGTAGCCGGCGCACATGGCGTCGAGTACGAACAACCGGCGATTCCGGGCGACCACAGCGGCAAAATTCCGGGTCATTTCGGAGACGCCTGCTTTTTCAAGCACGGCAGCAAGAGCGGCTCCCTGAGCCTCCCGTCCAAGGACAGGACTGGCGACAAGGCGGCGCAAATCCGCGGATTCGGCCAGTAATGCACGAATAGTCGCCATATCTTCGGCGATTTCGTCCAGTTTTTTCTGTTCCCCGGCGAGCTCAAAAAGCGCTGCCGCATAACGGCCTGCCACACCGGAAACGGCTGACGATTCAGACGACACCCAATTTACCTCGAAAACTTCCCGCAGACATAAACGAACTTGTTGTTTTTAATCGAAGAATTCCGCCCTCTCGAGGGCATCCTTTTCGACTGCCCGTGAAGGCAGCGTTGGGTAACACAGCCTTTTGTGCGTTGCAACCCAACGAACCCGGAAATTCGCGTCAAAGCGTCGCGACAGATGCCCTTTCCGCCCTAACAGGATGGGCCCGGCGGCCAGTTCCGGATATCCGGATCGGGCAGGGTTCCGAAGAGCGAGACAATGCCGTCCCCGTAGCTTTGCCGGAGCGCCGTAAAATAGGGATCATTCTCCCCGATAGACACTTGACGCTCCACCCGCTGCTTGCCGGTCAGTATTGTAATCAGATCAATCGGCGGCCCCACCGACAGGTTACTCCGCATCGTCGAATCGAACGACACAAGGGACGCGGTCACAGCCCGCTCGACGGGCATGTCATAGCTTATCGTCCGGTCGAGGATCGGCTCGCCGTATTTGTTCTCGCCGATCTGGAGAAAAGGCGTTTCCGCCGTCGCTTCAATGAAGTTGCCGGCAGCGTAAATCAGGAAAAGCCGTGGCGAGCGGTCCCTTATCTGTCCACCCACGATAAAACTGGCGGTTGGATCGCCGCCACTGTCGCGCACGTGCTGTCCGTGCTCGTCGATCACCTGTCGCAGGGTTCGTCCGATGATCTGCGCGACGTTAAACATCGTCTTCGACGTATAAATGTTGTCCTCGCCCTGTCGGGCACCGAGACGCTCGCTGACGATACTGGTCACAGCCTGGCTCGTCGCCAGGTTGCCGGCGGTCGCCAGCGCGATGACCCGCTCGCCCGGCTCTTCAAAGACAGTCAGTTTGCGAAAGGTCGAAACATAATCGACACCGGCATTGGTCCGCGAATCGGCGGCCATTACCAACCCGTCCTTCAGCAAAACACCCAGGCAATACGTCATGGTCGCATCATTGGTCCTGATTGGGGTAATCGTAAGCACAATGCATTACGCCATCGCGCCACGATTCCAAAGCCATTCCTGCTCGACGCCCGGCTGCGCCGGACATGTCGTTAATGGATTGTTCGGGGAAGCTCTTGCTGAGACGCGCTTTCGTGGACTTCGACGTCGAGATCTTCATCGCCGGCGCCGCCGGACCTGACACCCCGGATTGGCGCCGCCGTCTCGTAATCGAGGCCGACCGCCACGCTGACATAGTTTTCCGTCGCAGACTTCGTGTTCGAAACGTCGAAGCTGACCCATCCGAGGGCATCGACCCAGGCCGCAGCCCAGGCGTGGCCGGCGACATAGGCCTCGCCCTGCTCGCCATCGTAGAGATAGCCTGAAATATATCTAGCCGGAAACCCGAGCGCGCGCGCACAACCGATGAAGATATGCGCGTGATCCTGGCACACGCCGCGGCCGGCGGCGAACGCTTCGACTGCGGTCGCAAGCGCATCCGTGCTGCCGGTATGATAGTCCACGCGCTCGCGGATCGCCCCCATCAGCTGGTGCAGGCCATCCAGCGCATTCTCCGAAATCCGGTCGCTGAAACTTCTGGCAAAATCCCTGATCTCGGCGTTCAGCGTCGTCTGCTTCGTCCGCCGGAGGAAGACTTCCAGCGGCAATTCGCCATCCTCGCGCGGCAGGACACCATTTGTCTCCGACGTCATGACTTCACCGGATGCGATGATGTCGATCCGGTCCCGCGGTTCGTCGACGACCAGCATGTGAGACACATTCCCGAACGCATCGGTCCAGGCGCTGAGCCCGGAAGCAGGCTCGATGCGCCAACGGACAAGATGCTGGCTTATGTTCGTGCGCGGCGTCAGCCTGATGACTTCCGCCGAAAAAATCGGCGGATCCTCGTACCGGTAGGTCGTCTTGTGAGTAATATTGAGGCGCATTTCAGTTACCGGACCATCATGAAATCGCGGGCGAGCTGCTGGCCGACCTGGGCATTGCCCTCGATGAACGCCGTCAGGAATTCGTGCAGGCCGGTCGCGAAAATCTGGTCTATCCGCTGGTAACGCAGGCCGGAATGCAGCCTGCCCACGAGACGCTGACATTCAGGCGCGCCGGTGCCGCACAGATCCTCCAGCGTATATTTCAGGTCCTCGGGATCGCGGAGCATGTATGTCGGCACGTTATTTAGGATCGGCTCTTCATCCAGGTAGAACCGGATGATATCCGGCACATACGGATAGACGGACTTGTCGTCCGCCACCCCGGTGCCCATCGCGTTCGCAACCGTGACGCCGCCGGACCGGTAAACCGACAGCAACCCGGGCACGCCCAATAGTGAATCAGCGCGGAATGCCAGCGGGTCGATAAATTCGTCGTCTATGCGCCGGTATATAACATCGACACGTTGCGGGACCTCGGTCGTGCGCATAAAGACCCTGCTGTCGCGGACAAACAGGTCCGGCGCCTCCACGAGTTCGATCCCCATGGAGTCTGCCAGATAGGCGTGTTCGAAATACGCACTGTTGAATGCGCCGGGCGTCAGCAGGACGACCGTCGGTTCGCCGACGCCGGGAGGCGCGACGGCGCGCAGATTCCGCAATAATTCGTCCGGGTAGTGGTCAACCGGCGCCACGGCATTGTCGTTAAACAGTTAGGGGAACAGCCGCATCATGATCGCGCGGTTTTCAAGCATGTAGGACACGCCGGACGGCGCGCGCAGGTTGTCTTCGAGCACGTAGAATTCGCTCTCGCTTACGCGGACCAGATCGATCCCGGCGATATGGGCATACACACCGCCCGGCACGTCGAGCCCGTGCATCTGAATCTGGTAATAATCGTTGTTGAAGACGAGTTCAGCCGGGATTTTGCCGGCCCTGACGATTTCCGCGCCGTGATAGAGGTCATCCAGAAACATGTTGAGCGCGCGGACACGCTGGATGGACCCCTTTGACAGCAGATCCCATTCAGGCGCCGAGAAAACCCGCGGTATAACGTCGAAGGGGATAAGCCGTTCGTTGCTGCCTTCGCGCCCGTAGACGAGGAAAGTAATGCCCATACGGCGGAACAGCAGTTCCGCTTCTTCGGTCTTGATCCCGAGATGTCCCTCAGGCAGCGAATCCAGCCATCTTGCGATGTCCGAATAGGCGGCGCGGACGGTGTTATCGTCGGCCCGCATCTCGTTAAAAAATTTCGTTTTCGGCATTTTCTCAACGTGGTGCCTGCACCGGAAAAGTCAAAACGACTTTCTCTGAATGAATGGCTACATAAAGCTGTATGGATCGATATCGACCGCTATGCGGACACCGCCCGCCACTTTATGGGTATAGACCCAGCGCCGCAGAATATCCTGGATATTCAGGTCCTTTCGCGCCCGGACGAGCAGCCGGCGTCTGTGCCGGCCGCGAACGACGGAAATCGGCGCGGGTGCCGGGCCGAGCACGCGCAGCCCCTCGCGGCGCGGCGCGGATCTGCCGAGCGCGTTCGCCGCATCGTCGACGGCGCGCTCGTCCCGCCCAGACACGATAATCGCCGCCAGCCGTCCGTAAGGCGGCATATTGTGCTGTTTCCGGGCCGACGCCTCGGTCCTGATAAAGTTGTCCCGGTCGCCGCCGATCAGCGCCTGCATGACCGGGTGTTCCGGCTGGTAGGTCTGCAAGAGGACGCGCCCCGGCCTGTCGGCGCGACCCGCCCTGCCCGATACCTGGTGCAGGAGCTGATAGGTCCGCTCTGCCGCCCGCAAATCCCCGCCGGCGAGCCCGAGATCGGCATCGATGACGCCAACCAGCGTCAATGCCGGAAAGTGAAACCCCTTCGCCATGATCTGCGTGCCGATGAGCACGTCTATCTCCCGGTTCTCCATGCGCCGTACCAGCGCGAGCGCATCCGCCGGTTTATGCACCGTGTCGCTCGACATGATCTCGAACCTGAGGTCGGGGAACTTCGCCCGCGCCTCCTCGGCAAGCCGCTCGACACCCGGTCCGCAGGCGGCAAAACGGCTCTCGGCCTCGCAGGACGGGCAGGTCAGGGGCGGCGGCGCGCTGTAGCCACAGTGATGACACTGCAAACGGTCGAGGAGCCGGTGTTCGACCAGCCAGGCGGTGCATTGAGGACAGTTCAGCCGGTGCCCGCAGGCACGGCACAGGGTCAGCGGCGCGTATCCCCGCCGGTTCAGAAACAGCATGGACTGTTCGCCAGCCGCGGCGGTCTCGGATACGGCACGCACCAGGCTCGGCGAAAGCCAGCTCTGCCGGTCGAGTGTTTCCGTGCGCATATCGATCGCCGCAATATCCGGCAGGGACGCGCCGGCGAAACGCTCCGGCAGCGACAGACGCCGGTAGCGTTCCCGCCAGACATTGTCGACGGTTTCCAGCGACGGCGTCGCCGATGCAAGAATGACCGGAAACCCGCCGATATGCCCGCGGACGACCGCCATATCGCGGGCATTGTAGATTACGCCCTCGTCCTGCTTGAAGCTCGGATCGTGCTCTTCGTCGATAACGATCAGCCCGAGATCGCGATACGGCAACATCAGGGCAGACCGCGCGCCGACGACGAGTTTTGCCTCACCGTAAAGCACCGCGCGCCAGTTGCGGCGGCGCTCGGACATCGGCAGATCGGAATGCCAGACCACTGGCCGGACGCCGAAGCGGCGTTCGAACCGTCCAAGCCAGTCGGCCGTCAGGGCGATTTCCGGCAACAGAACGATGACCTGCCTGTCGGCCCGGAGGGCGGCGGCAATCGCCTCGAAATAGACCTCCGTCTTGCCCGACCCCGTCACACCGTCGAGCAGCGTCACGGAATAGCCAGCACCGATATCGGCGCACAATGTGGCCGCCGCCGCCGATTGGGCATCCGACAGATCTGCACCCGGCAGGTCGGGATCGGGGCGGCCGACCGGGTCCTCTTCGGTCAGAGCGATTTGTTCGAGCATCTGCGCATCGGCCATCGCCCGTATCACCGCCGGCGAACTCCCCGACATCCGCGCGAGGTCGGCCCCCTTTCGTACCGTCCCATCCGCGAGGGCGTGTAGAACACGCCGGCGGGCATCCGTCAGGCGCACGCCACCCGGAAGTGATTCGCTTTCCAGATCGACCGCAGGGGCGATCCGGTAGGCCGTGACGGGCTTCAACGGGCTCAGCGCCTTGGGCACGCTCATGGTCATCCGGAGCACTGTGCCAAGCCGCGCCAGCGTGTACGCTGCCACCCAGTCGACGAACTGACGGAGGTTGTCGGGCATCGGCGGGAGGTCCAGTACAGCGCTGATTTCTCGCAGTTTTTCAGGGTTCACATCGCCCCGCGCAGCGCCCCATACGACGCCTGTGGCCTGGCGCGCGCCCAGCGGTACCTCAACATAGGATCCGGGGCCGACCGCTAGATCTGCGGGCACCAGATAGTCGTACGGCGCGATCAGCGGCAGCGGTAGCAGAACGCTGACGGCACTCATCGTTCCGGTATCGGGGCATATAGAAAGGGTGGGGTCCATCGGATACACTCTATCCCAGCCATGCCGGAGGGGCCAATCGGCTGACGGCCAGAGCAACGCTTTTGCGAAACAATTTACCGCGGACCCCACCGCGAAGACGAACCGGCAGGTTCGGACGGGCGGGCCAGAACTGAAGGGATATTATGAAGTTTTTCGTGGATACGGCAGATGTCGCCGAGATCAGGGATCTGGCATCGACAGGTCTGGTTGACGGCGTCACCACCAACCCATCGATCATCGCCAAATCGGGCCGCAATTTTTTCGAAGTGATCGCGGAAATCTGCGACCTCGTCGATGGACCGGTCAGTGCCGAAGTCGCCGCGACGGATCACGAAACCATGATCAAAGAAGGGCAGAAACTCGCACAGATCGCCAGCAATGTTGCCGTTAAGGTGCCGCTGACGCCGGACGGGCTGAAGACCTGCAAGGTTCTGTCCGATGCCGGGACCCAGGTAAACGTGACGCTTTGCTTTTCCGCAGGCCAGGCAATCCTTGCCGCCAAAGCGGGGGCGACATTCGTCTCCCCCTTCGTCGGCCGACTGGACGATATCAGCCGTGACGGCATGGGCCTGATCGAGGAAATCTGCAGCATTTACGCCAATTACGACGGCTTCACGACCGAAGTGCTGGTTGCATCGATCCGCAGCCCCAACCATGTCGTCCAGGCGGCGCAGATCGGGGCGGATGTCGTCACCGTACCGCCAAGCGTCCTGCGCCAGTTGTTCAAGCACCCGCTGACCGATTCGGGCCTTGAAGCGTTTCTCGCCGATTGGGCCGGGTCGGGTCAGTCGATCCTGGGGTCCTGAGCGTGAGCGGGCCGTCGGAAGATACCGCAAAGATCCAACGGGACAGCCTGACTGCCGAAACCGTCTCCGCCTGGTTGCGCCGGCATCCGGAATTCCTGAAGGAAAACCCGGAAGTCCTGACGTTCCTGACGCCGCCCGAATTCAAGCGCGGGGAACGCATCCTCGACATGCAGCGTTTTATGCTGGAAAGGATGCGCGACGACCTCACAAGCCTGCGGCGCCAGGAAAAGCAGCTCTTGTCGGCGGTCGAAGGTAATGCCGCGGGCCAGGCAAAGGTTCACCAGGCAGTGGTCGCGATCGCCTGCACCGATGATATTCAGGCGCTGAACAGTGTCATCCGTGGCAAATTGCCGGCCATGCTGGACGTCGAATCGGCGGTTCTGTGTATCGAGGAAACCGGGGCGCTGGTACTGGCGGGGGCTACCGCGATCGGCAGGGGCGGCATCGAAAACCTGATGGGCAAGAAGCGGCGTATCCTTTTGCAGGGACATACCCCGGGCGATTCATTCGTGTTCGGCGAGGATGCCGCGCGGGTGAAATCGGTCGCCTATCTGCGGCTGCGTGCCGGCAAAAATGCGCCGGACATGCTTCTGGCGCTCGGGTCGGGCCGCGAAGACGGATTCGAGAAGGATCAGGCGACGGACCTGATTATATTCTTTGCCGATGTGCTGGAGGCACGGCTCAAACAATGGCTAGGGCCGAAAAACTAATACGGTTTGCCGCGCAGGCCGACCTGCAGGCGGCGCTTGAAGACTGGCGCCGTTGGCTGATCACCGAGCGCCGCACATCTGATCATACAGTGGACGGGTATTGCCGCGATATCGCAGCTTTCCTGGGCTTTCTGAACGACTACCGCGGCGAAACCCCGAACCTGCCGATACTGGCGGACCTGAAACCGGCCGAGTTCCGCGCATGGCTGGCATCTCGGCTGCAGGACGGCCTGTCCCGGACCTCGATCGCGCGCGCGATGTCCGCCCTGCGGAATCTGTTCCGCTTTCTGGACAGGACGGGGCGGGTCCACAATCCGGCCCTGAACGCGGTCAAGGTT
>JAYOMI010000006.1:35848-46702 GCA_038120765.1 Rhodospirillaceae bacterium | reverse complement strand
CTCGGTGCCGACACCGCTGAACGCAGACGATGCGCTGGCCCTGCTGCGACGCGCGTCGGAAACCGCCACCGAGCCCTGGGTCGGCGCACGCGACGTCGCGATTCTCGCCCTGCTTTACGGATGCGGGCTGCGTATCGACGAAGCGCTCAGCCTCAACCAGCGTGACGTGCCCACCGGCGAAGTAATGACCATCACCGGCAAGGGGAACAAGCAGCGCATCGTACCTGTTCTGCCTGTTGTGACCGACGCGATCGGCGTGTACCGCTCCGCCTGTCCATTCCCGCTGGATGCGGACCGTCCGCTTTTTTACGGATCGCGCGGCGCACGCCTCAATGCGGGAATCGTCCAACGCACCATGCGCCGTCTGCGGGCCGATCTCGGCCTGCCGGACACCGCAACGCCCCACGCCCTCCGGCACAGCTTTGCGACGCACCTGCTGGCAGGCGGCGGCGATCTGCGGACGATCCAGGAGCTGTTGGGCCACGCATCGCTCTCGACGACGCAGCGATACACCGATGTCGATACCCGGCAATTGATCAACGTGTATGACCGGTCCCACCCCCGCGCGATCATCCGGAACTAGCATGTTCGGCGGGATAGGGCGGGCGCTGTCGCACAGGGATTACCTGCTTTACTGGTCGAGCAACGGGATCAACACAATCGGACGGTGGATGTACCGGATCGCCGTGGGCTGGCTTACCTGGGAGCTGACGGAATCGACAACCTGGCTCGGCATCATCGCCTTCGCCGAAAGCTTTCCCCTCGTGGTGTTTTCGGTACTCGCGGGCGCGATCGCCGACCGGGTAGGATATATCCGCATCACGCTGCTGGCGCAGACGGCAACGGCAATCGTCGCCGCGCTATTCGCGGCCATGACCATCGCCGGCGTGATCACAATAGAACTGGTTCTTGTCTCTGCCCTGTTGATCGGCTCGCTGGAATCGCTGACCACGCCGGCGCGCATGGCGCTTGTCCACGCGCTGGTGCCCAAACAGGATATGGCAGCGGCCATCGCACTCGGATCCGCCACATTCAATGCAGCACGGTTTATCGGCCCTGCCATTGCAGGCGCACTTCTGGTCTGGATGGGTTCCGGCGTCGTGCTAGCGGTCGTCGCCATCGGCTTTACGCAATTCTGTCTTGTGCTGCTTATTGTCAAGGCGGACGAGCCGGAGAGAAACCCCGGTCCCTGGCGGGACCTGACAGGCGATATCGTGACCGGCATCCAGTACGGGTTCCGCGACCCCGGTATCCGTTTCCTGTTCGTCATGCTGGGCGCGACAGGCCTGTTGATCAGGCCGGTGATCGAATTGATGCCCGGCTTTTCGGCGGCGGTATTCGATAGCGGCGCAGACGGCCTTGCCATTCTGATGTCGACCCTCGGTTTCGGCGCCATGGTGAGCTGTATCTGGATCGCACAGCGCGGGCGAACCGATGGCCTGACGGGCCTTGTCACTCTGAGCCTGCTCCTCCAGGCAACCGCATTGGTTCTATGCGCCGCCGCCGGTTATTTTGGCGGGAGTCTTTGGCTCGCAGCCGTCTTCCTCGGGATCGTCGGCTTTGCCATGCTGGTCGGAGGCGTGGGTTCGCAGACGCTGATCCAGAACGCCGTCGAATCGCATATGCGGGCCCGCGTGATGAGCCTGTTCATCATGATTTCCTGGGGATTGCCCGCCTTCGGCGCCCTCGCGGCCGGATGGATAGCCAATTTCGCCGGTTTGCCGATCACGATTGCTGCAGGCGGCGCACTCACGATCTTGCTCTGGGTCTGGGCGCGTCCAAATGCGCGGAAACTCGAAAGCGATCTGGAAAAAATTTCCTGAAAACTTCCATCGTCCAGGACACGACGAACCGGCACAGGCACGGTCAATCCGGCTTTTTCCGGCCACTCAGCCGTTTCCAGAGGCGCATCGCCCGCCGGTCCGCCTCGTCATAGGTTTTCCCGAAACGCGGGAAACGCGTCTTCAGCCAGTCCAGCTTGCCGGCCGCCCATTCGGATTCCCGCGATAACAGGATCAATCCGATGGTCAGAAACAGGATACCCTGCAGGATCGGCAAAAACAGGCCGAGAATGCCGAGAAAAATGAATGCCCATCCGAAAGCCAGAACGGCGTAGCGTTTCAGACGCTGGTTCATCGCGAGGCCCCGGCGGGCGGGCTACATATGGATCGGCGCGCCTTCGACCGCGAGGGCGGCTTCTTTCACCGCCTCGTTGAGAGTCGGATGGGCATGACAGGTGCGCGCGATATCCTCCGACGAGGCGCCGAATTCCATGGCGAGCGCGAGTTCGGCGATCATCGTGCCCGCCACGGGCCCCCTGATGTGAACGCCGCGCACCACGTCGGGCGCCGCCTCCGCGGGGGTTTTGTCGAAACCCACCCCAAAGCCCATCGCCCGGGCACGGGAATTCGCCATGAACGGAAAATTGCCCTTGTTGTAATCGATGCCTGCATCCTTCAGCTGCTCTTCGGTCTTGCCGACGGAAGCGGCTTCGGGCCATGTATAGACCACGGAAGGAATAGCGTCGTAGTTGATATGCGTTGCCTGGCCGGCAAGCCTCTCGACACAGGCAATGCCCTCTTCCTCGGCTTTATGCGCCAGCATCGGCCCCGGAATGACGTCGCCGATGGCATAGATGCCGTCTATATTTGTTTTGAAATTATTGTCGACTTGGATCACGCCCCGTTTGTCCATTTCGACGCCTATTTCCGCAAGGCCAAGATTGGCCGTGAACGGAACGCGCCCGATCGACACCAGCACGATATCGCAATCGATGGTTTCGGCATCGCCGCCAGCGGCAGGCTCCACCGTCAGCGCAGCCTTGGTCTTGGTCGCCTTCGCACCGGTGACCTTGGTGCCGAGTTTGAACTCCATGCCCTGTTTGGCGAGGGTCTTGTGCATCGCCTTGCCGACTTCGCCGTCCATA
Source organism: Rhodospirillaceae bacterium (assembly GCA_038120765.1). Classification (GTDB taxonomy): domain Bacteria; phylum Pseudomonadota; class Alphaproteobacteria; order MPNO01; family UBA830; genus CAXBCP01. The sequence continues at coordinate 43,776 of JAYOMI010000006.1, read as the reverse complement.
TTTGGGACAATCGCGTCGAGGAATTCGACCACGGTCACCTTCGACCCAAGCCGGCGCCAGACCGATCCCATCTCAAGACCGATATACCCGCCGCCGACGACGACCAGATGCTTCGGGACCTTGGTCAGCGACAACGCGCCCGTCGAGGATACAATACGATCCTCGTCGATCTCGACGCCGGGCAAGGGTGTAACCGCCGATCCGGTCGCGATGATGATGTTGTCGGCCGTATAGCTGGTATCCTTGCCGTCGGCAGAGACAACGACCTCGCCCGGCTTGACGATCCGGGCAGACCCGGTGATCCCCGTAACCTTGTTCTTCTTGAACAGCCCGGCGATGCCCTTGGTCAGGCCGTCAACAACCTTGTCCTTGCGCGCCATCAGCGTCTTCAGATCCAGTTCGACCTTGCCCACCTTTACGCCGTGCTCGGCCAGATGGCTCTGCGCCTCTTCGAATTTTTCCGATGAATGCAGCAGCGCCTTCGACGGAATGCAGCCGACATTGAGACAGGTGCCGCCAAGCGTGCCGCGTTTTTCTATGCAGGCGGTTTTGAGACCAAGCTGCGAGGCCCGGATCGCGGCGACATAGCCGCCCGGACCCGCACCGATAATGATCAGGTCGAAATGGGAATCACTCATAATTTCAGGCTTTCGATCAAACGGCGAGCAGGATGCGTTCGGGGTTTTCGATGCATTCCTTGACGCGGACGAGGAAGGTCACCGCTTCGCGACCATCGATAATGCGATGGTCATAAGACAGCGCGACATACATCATCGGCCGAATTTCGATTGAATCGCCGACCGCGACCGGACGGCGATCAATCTTGTGCATGCCGAGAATGCCGGATTGCGGCGGATTAAGAATCGGCGTGGACATCAGCGAACCGTAAACACCACCGTTTGTGATTGTGAACGTCCCGCCGGTCAGTTCATCCATGCCGAGCTTGCCGTCGCGGGCTTTGAGACCAAGCTCGCTGATACCCTTTTCGACTTCGGCGAATGATTTCTTGTCGGCATCGCGCAGGACCGGCACGACAAGGCCCTGTTCGGTGCCAACTGCAACCCCGATATCGTAGTAGTTCTTGTAGATCAGCTCGTCGCCGTCGATTTCGCCGTTGACGGCCGGCAGTTCCTGCAGGGCCACGATACAGGCTTTAACGAAGAACGACATGAAGCCAAGGCGGCAGCCGTGGCGTTTTTCGAAATCATCCTGGAATTTCTTGCGCGCCGCCATGACGTTGGTCATGTCGATTTCGTTGAACGTGGTCAGCATCGCCGCCGTATTCTGCGCTTCCTTGAGACGCTCGGCGATCCGCTTGCGGAGCCGCGTCATCTTCACGCGTTCTTCGCGCGGATCCTCGGCGCGGGGCGCAGAAGGCGCTGCCGGTTTCGGCGCAGGGGCCGGTGAGGACGCCGCTGCCCCGCCGCCGTCCTTCATGAACGACAGAATGTCGCCCTTGGTGATCCGGCCGTCTTTTCCCGTACCGCTTATCCGACCGGCATCGAGATTGTTTTCATCGACCAGCTTGCGCACGGCCGGCGACAGTTTGTCTTTATCATCGTCGACACTGGAATTGTCATCCGATGCGGTGGCGGTCGGCGCCGCTTCGGCGGGTTTTGCCTTTTCCGCGGGCGCTTCCGCCTTTTTGGCGGGCGCAGCGCCCCCTTCACCGATCAGGCCCAGCAATGCACCGACTGCGACGTTGTCGCCTTCCTTGGCCGAAATTTCGCTCAACGTACCGGCGATACTTGCGTTGACCTCAAGCGTTACCTTGTCGGTTTCCAGCTCCAGAATGGTCTCGTCGACGGCAACTGCATCGCCTTCCGCCTTGAACCATTTGGCGACCGTCGCCTCTGTAACGGATTCGCCGAGTGTGGGAACGATAATTTCAGTGGCCATGTTCTAAATGCTCCTGGAGCAGGCTAGTCGTTTTTTCATTTCATCAGAGCTTCGGATACCAGCGCCTTTTGCTCGGCGTTATGTTTGCCGAGCGAACCCGTTGCCGGGGACGCTGCTTCGGGACGGCCGACATAAACCGGCCGTTCGGCCTCGACATTGAGATTGCCGAGCACTTCCTCGATCCGCCGGTCGAGAAAATGCCAAGCTCCCATATTCTTGGGCTCTTCCTGACACCAGACAATTTCGGCGCCGGGGTATTTTTCGAGCTCTTTCGACAGCGAAATGCTCGGGAAGGGATAAAGCTGTTCCATCCGAACCAGCGCGATATTGGCGATATTCGCCTCTTCGCGCGCGGCGAGGAGATCGTAATAAACCTTGCCCGTACACAGAACGACGCGCTTCACCTTCGCCGGCGCAACGAGATCGCCGCAATCCGGGAGCACCCGGTTGAACGATGTCCCCGGCCCGAATTCTTCCAGTTTCGATACGGCCCGCTTGTGACGCAGCAGCGATTTCGGCGTCATGATGACAAGCGGCTTGCGGAAATCGCGGTGAATCTGGCGACGCAGGGCATGGTAATAGTTTGCAGGCGTCGTGATATTGCAGACCTGCCAGTTATCCTCGGCGCATTGCTGCAGATACCGTTCCAGCCGAGCCGACGAATGTTCCGGCCCCTGGCCTTCAAAGCCGTGCGGCAGCAACATCACAAGGCCCGACATGCGGAGCCATTTGGATTCGCCGGAGGAGATAAACTGGTCGAAGATAAACTGCGCACCGTTGGCGAAATCGCCGAACTGGGCTTCCCACAGAACCAGCACATCCGGATCCGCGAGCGACAGCCCGTATTCGAACCCGAGAACGGCCGCTTCGGACAGCGTCGAGTTCCGGGCGATAAACTTCGCCTGATTGCCAGGACGGATCTGTTCGAGCGGAATGAAGACTTTTTCGTTCTCCTGGTCTATGACCACCGCATGGCGCTGGGAAAACGTGCCGCGGGCGACATCCTGTCCGCTGAGCCGGACCAGATGATTTTCCGTCAGCAGGGTTCCGAAGGCGAGCGATTCGCCGGTTGCCCAGTCAATTCCCTCGCCGCTCTCGATCGCCTTTTTCCTGTTCGAAAAGAAGCGCTTGAGCTTTGAATTCAGGTTGAAGTCTTCCGGCACGGTCGAAATCGCATTACCGACTTCGCGCAGCAGGTCCAGCGGCACATCCGTCTTGCCCTTGCGTTCCTCGGCGGATGGCGCCGTGGTCTTGCCCTGCCATTTGCCTTCAAGCCAATCGGCCTTGTTCGGCTTGTAGGACGTCGAGGCCTCAAAATCCTGGTCGAGCTGGGTACGCACCCTGTCCTGGATTTCAGCCACCTGTTCCTCGGTCAGCACGCCCTCGGCGACGAGCTGGTTCGCATAAAGCTGGCGAACCGTCGGATGATTGGCGATCGCCCTGTACATTTTCGGCTGGGTAAATGCCGGTTCATCGCCTTCGTTATGACCGAAACGGCGATAACACCACATATCGATCACGACATCCTTGCGGAATTCATGACGGAATTCGGCCGCGATTCGCGCGACATGGACAACCGCCTCGACGTCGTCGCCGTTCACATGAAAAATCGGCGCCTGCGCCATTTTCGCAATTTCGGTCGGATAGCGGGACGTGCGCGTCGCTCCGGGGTTGGTGGTAAAGCCGATCTGGTTGTTGACGACCACATGCATCGTGCCGCCGGTGCGATACCCCTTGATGTCGGACAGGCCGAAGGTTTCGGCAACGATGCCCTGGCCGCCGAATGCGGCATCGCCATGCATCAGCAGGCCGAGGACCTTGCGGCGTTCGCGGTCCCCGCGCTGGCGCTGTTTCGCCCGCACCTTGCCGACCACGACCGGATCGACAGCTTCAAGATGAGACGGGTTCGCGGTGAGTGACAGGTGAACCTGCTTGCCGTCGAATTCGCGATCGGCGGACGTGCCGAGATGATATTTGACATCTCCCGAACCCTGGACGTCCTCCGGCTTGGCGGACATGCCCTGGAATTCGGAAAAGATGGCGGCGAACGGTTTGTTCATGACGTTTGCCAGCACGTTCAGACGCCCGCGATGGGGCATGCCGATCACGACCTCTTCCACGCCGAGCTGGGTCCCGCGCTTCAGGATCTGTTCAAGGCCGGGCACGAGCGATTCCGCCCCGTCGAGGCCGAATCTTTTGGTGCCGGTATATTTCACGTTCAGGAACTGTTCGAACGTTTCGGCCTCGGTCAGCCGTTCGAGGATCGTGACCTTTCCGATATCCGTAAAATCGGTCTGGTTGCGGATGCCCTCGATCCGGTCCTGGATCCAGACCTTTTCCTCGGTCGAGGTGATATGCATGTATTCGACGCCGATATGGCCGCAATAGGTCGCGCGGACCTTTTCGACGATATCGCGAAGCGGCGCTTTTTCGCCCAGACCCAGCCGGTCGTGAATATAAATTTCACGGTCGTAATCGGCTTCGCTGAAACCGTAGGATTCCGGGTCGAGCTCCGTATGGCTTAATGGCTGTTCAAGGCCGAGAGGGTCGAGCTCCGCGTAAAGATGGCCGCGCACACGGTGCGAGCGGATAATCATCAGCGCCTGGATGGAATCCCGCGTCGCATCGCTGAGAACGTGCCCCGGCGCTGCGCCGTTCGCGGCAGGACCATTCGCGCCGTTGGTTTTCATTACCTCGGCGGCCGTTTCCGTACCGATAACCGCAGTGCCGTTCGGCGCCCAGCTGGCACCCCGGAGATCTCGCAGAACGTCCGGCGCTTCGTCCTGCAACTCGTCGAAGAATGCCGCCCATTCGGGGTCTACCGTCGCCGGTTTTTCGAGATAACGCGCATAAAGTTCCGCCACGAAAGTGCTATTGGCACTCGTGAGAAACGAAGTCTTGTCTATCAGTCTGGTCATGAACTCCGGCGGCGCTGCCGCCGCCCCTCTCACATGCTACATCGCCGGAAAATGCCGGCGCAGTTAGCCCCGACCTATCCCTTCATCGCCTCGACCATCGCGTCGCCGATACCGGCGGGCGAATCCGAGACGCGGATCCCTGCGCTTTTCATGGCTTCGATCTTGTCGTCGGCGCCGCCTTTGCCGCCCGATATGATCGCGCCCGCATGACCCATGCGCCGGCCCGGAGGCGCGGTAACGCCTGCGATAAAGCCCACGATGGGTTTCTTTGTTTTGGATTGTTTGATGAAGTCGGCCGCATCTTCTTCCGCAGAGCCGCCAATTTCGCCGATCATGACGATGCCCTGGGTTTCGTCGTCAGCAAGGAACAGATCGATGCAGTCGACAAAATTGGTTCCGTTGACGGGATCGCCACCGATACCGATACAGGTTGTCTGCCCCAACCCGGCAGCCGTCGTCTGTGCGACCGCTTCATAGGTCAGCGTCCCGGAGCGCGACACGATACCGATCGCGCCACGCTTGTGAATATGACCGGGCATGATGCCGATCTTGCATTCATCGGGCGTGATGATACCCGGGCAGTTCGGCCCGATCAGGCGCGTACCGGAATTCGCCAGCGCGCGTTTCACCCTCACCATGTCGAGCACCGGAATGCCCTCGGTGATGCAGATCGCAAGCGGGATTTCCGCGTCGATCGCTTCGAGAATGGCATCCGCCGCGAAGGGCGGCGGCACATAGATCACGGAGGCATTGGCGCCGGTCTTTGCAACCGCGTCGGCAACCGTATCGAACACGGGAAGATCGAGATGCTTGGTGCCGCCCTTGCCCGGCGTGACCCCGCCGACCATCTGCGTGCCATAGGCGATCGCCTGTTCCGAATGAAACGTTCCCTGCGCGCCGGTGAAGCCCTGACAGATAACTTTCGTGTCTTTTCCGACCAGCACCGACATCAGGCTGCCTCCTTCGTTACTTTGACAACCTTTTCGGCGGCATCCGCCAGATTATCCGCCGAGACGATCGGCAGACCGGATTCTTCAAGGATCTTCTTGCCGAGTTCCACATTGGTACCGGCAAGCCGCACGACCAGCGGCACATCGAGGCTGACTTCGCGGGCAGCCGCGACCACGCCTTCGGCAATCACGTCGCAGCGCATGATACCGCCGAAAATGTTCACCAGAATGGATTCCACATTCGGATCCGACAGGATCAGCTTGAAAGCCGTCGTGACGCGTTCCTTGGTCGCCCCGCCGCCGACATCGAGGAAGTTGGCGGGCGCACCGCCATAGAGCTTGATGATATCCATCGTCGCCATCGCAAGGCCGGCGCCGTTGACCATGCAACCGATATTGCCGTCGAGCGTGATGTAGTTGAGGTCGTGCTTGGCGGCCTCCAGCTCGGTCGGATCCTCTTCGTCTTCGTCGCGCAGTTCCTGCACGTTCTTGTGACGGAAGAGCGCGTTGTCGTCGAAGTTCATTTTGGCATCGAGCGCGATGACGTCGCCCGAGCCGGTCACGACCAGCGGATTGATCTCGACGATCGAGGCGTCCAGATCGGTGAATGCGGTATACACGCCCATCAGGAACTTGACGGCGGATTTGACCTGGTCGCCCTGGAGACCGAGCCCGAACGCGACCTGCCGGGCGTGAAATGCCTGCATGCCGGTTGCCGGGTCGATATCGAAGCGCAGGATTTTTTCGGGCGTCGCTTCGGCGACCTCCTCGATTTCCATCCCGCCCTCGGTTGACGACATCAGCGTGACACGGCTGGTTTCACGGTCGATCAGAATACCGAGATAGAGCTCACGGGCGATGTCGCACCCTTCCTCGACATAGACGCGCTTGACCTCACGGCCTTCCTCACCGGTCTGCTTGGTGACGAGAACCTTGCCCAGCATCGCGGCCACGTTTTCGCGAACCTCGTCAATCGACTTGACGACACGCACGCCGCCTTTGTCGCTGGAATCATCCTTGAAGCGGCCTGCACCGCGGCCACCCGCATGAATCTGCGATTTGACGACCCAGACGGAACCGCCCAGACCTTCGGCCACCTTGACGGCTTCGTCGGGCGTATAGGCTACTCCGCCCTTCGGCACAGCGACGCCGTATTTGGCGAGCAACTGCTTCGCCTGATATTCATGAATGTTCATAACCTGACCATATGCTCCTGCCGCGTTACGAAACCGTAAACCCGGTGTGTTAAGCGATCATTAACCATAAATAGCGCGTCGGCGGATTACCGGTGCGTATAAAGGCTTTTCACGCCGCTTTACTTTGCTTTTTTAGCCGCTTCGCGTTCCATTTTCTTGACGACGTCGACCAAGCCCTTCACGGCTTTGACCGAGCTGTCGAACTGGCGTTTTTCGTCCGCATCCAGCTTGATCTCGACGATGCGTTCGATGCCCTTCGCGCCGATCACAACCGGCACGCCGATATAGAGGCCCTTGACGCCGTATTCGCCTTTAAGCATTGCCGCACAGGGCAGAACGCGTTTCTTGTCTTTGAGATAGGCATCCGCCATCTGGATCGCCGCCGAGGCAGGTGCGTAGAAGGCAGAGCCGTTGCCGAGCAGGCTGACGATCTCGCCGCCGCCGTCGCGCGTGCGCTGAACGATGGCATCGAGCTTTTCCTGTGTCGTCCAGCCCATCTTGATCAGATCGGGAAGCGGAATGCCGGCGACGGTCGAATACCGGACCGACGGCACCATCGTGTCGCCATGTCCACCGAGCACGAAGGCCGTGACGTCCTCAACCGAGACATTGAATTCCTCGGCCAGGAAATAGCGAAAACGCGCGCTGTCGAGCACGCCGGCCATGCCGACGACCCGGTTCGCCGGCAGTCCCGAATGCTTCTGCAGCGCCCAGACCATGGCGTCCAGCGGGTTGGTGATGCAGATAACGAACGCCTTGGGCGCATATTTCTTGATGCCCTCGCCGACCTGCTTCATCACATTGGCATTGATCGCGATCAGGTCGTCGCGGCTCATCCCGGGTTTGCGCGGGATACCGGCGGTAACGATGATCACGTCAGCATTCTTGATGCCCGCGTAGGAATTAGCACCCGTGATCTTGGCATCGAAACCTTCAACGGGAGACGATTCCACGAGGTCGAGCGC
>JAYOMI010000006.1:16293-35838 GCA_038120765.1 Rhodospirillaceae bacterium | reverse complement strand
CCTTTCATGATATCGAAAAGAACGATATCGCCGAGCTCTTTGAGTCCAGCGAGATGGGCAAGGGTGCCGCCAATATTGCCGGCGCCGATGAGGGCGATTTTGTTGCGGGCCATGAATGCTTCCGGAAGCTGTTATGGAAAATATGTGTGCCGGCAAGGTAGCGCCGGTTGGCGAGGTTTCTAACGCCGTTAACCTTGAAGGGCAAGCATTAGTGGGAGTTTTTCACGTGTTTGCGTTCAGATGCGCCGCCTGGATGTACTCTTCCGACTGCATCTCGATCAGGCGCGACGCCGTACGTTCGAACGCGAAGGCTGTATCGCCCTCCGGCGAGAGTTCGTCGGGCTGTGCGGCGGCGGAAATCACCACGTTCACCCTGTGCTCATAGAGCGCATCGATCAGCGTCACCAGCCGCCTTGATTCGTTGCGGCGGGCGGGCGGGAGCATCGGTATGCCGGACAGAATAATCGTGTGATAAGCCTTTGCGATGGCGAGATAGTCCGGCGCGCCAAGCGGGTTTTCGCAGAGCTCCGCGAAGGTAAAGCGGGCGACGCCTCTCGCCGCCAGCGGCACGATGACCTTTCGCCCGGTCGCCGTCAGTTCGGCCGGTTCCCCCGCCGCGTTGTCGGTGAGCGCGGCGAAAGCAGCATCAAGCGCCGCATCCGCCGCCGGCCCCAGCGGGGTATGGTACACGCCCATATCGACGAGTCGATCCCGGCGGTAGTCGCGCTCGGCTTCGAGTTCGAGGATATCTATTCGTCCCTTCAGGACCTCGATAAACGGCAGGAACCGGTCGCGCTGCAGACCGCCCTTGTAGAGATCGTCGGGGTGCCGGTTGCTGGTGGCGACAACGACGACGCCTTCATCGAACAGCCCCTCGAACAGACGGCCGAGAATCATGGCATCTGCAATGTTTTCCACCTGGAACTCGTCAAAGCAGAGCAGCCAGGTGTCTTTTGCGATTTCCGCGGCGATTTTGGGCAACGGGTCCTGCAACTTGCCGTCGCGCTGACGCCAGCGATGCATGGTTTCGTGAATTTCAAGCATGAATTCATGAAAATGGACCCGGCGCTTGTGGCCTCCCGCAATCGATTCATAGAACAGGTCCATGAGCATCGATTTGCCACGCCCGACCGGCCCGTAAAGATAAAGCCCCTGGGGCGCCGATTCGGCTGGGCGGCGCGCCAGACCCAGCCTTTCGCGCCAGCCTGAGCCCCCACCCGACGGTTTATATGCCGCAAGCGCGTGCCAGAGCGATTGCAGCTTTTCGGCCGCGAGGGCCTGGACCGCATCGTGATGCAGGGCCCCTTCGCGATTCATGTCCCTGTAGGCGAATAGAGGACCTTTGGTACTGGTGGCGGCGGCGTCGGACATACGGACTTCGAAGATTTCAGGAAAGCGGGCGGCATGGATAGCGCAAAGGGCGGCATGATCAAGTCAAAACAGCGGAACCAGCTCCCCGAACCGCCGGAACGGACGGAATAAACCAAATAATTTCAGCGATCTCTTCTTCTGTCCGAAAAAGGGCCCATCTGATGTCGGAATCGGATGAACTGCCGCACAGATGAATAACAGAATCTTTGACCTGCAGCGCCGCGAACATGATATGCGGCGCGAATACAGCGGAGAATGTCCGGCAGGCGCCATCCGTTAGTGACGAATCACCTATGACAGATCAGGATTTCAATGACGACGACCCCGGAAATCTCTCCCGCACGATTCGGTGCTGTTCTCGGCATGGGGCCGGGAAACGTTCCCGTATATTCGTCCGATTACGACAGCGCGGATATCGCCGAACTGCCGAACCGGCAGGCCTATCGCAGCGAAATCGACGGCGTGTTCATGGGCCACAAATGGCAGTGTGTCGAGTTTGCACGGCGATATCTGTACCTGAACCACGGCTATATCTTTGACGATATCGCGATGGCATACGATATTTTCCGGCTGCGCTCCGTCCGGGTCGTCAAAGACGATTCGTCACTGCCCCTGAAATCCTTCCGGAACGGATCGAAACGCCACCCGGAACCCGGCTGCCTTCTGATCTGGAACGAAGGCGGCGAGTTCGAGATAACCGGGCATGTCGCGATCGTGACCGAGGTCTTTCCGGACCGGATTCGCCTGATAGAACAAAACGTTCAGGATACCGTCTGGCCGCCGGGTCAGAATTTTTCGCGGGAAATTCATGCAACCGTATCGGCCGATGGCAGTTACTGGATCGAATGTTCCTATGAAGACGCCAAAATCATGGGCTGGGTCATACAAACGGACGACCCGACCCATGCGGAACTTATCGTCGATACCGACCCGCAGCTTTTCAACATGCAGGCCCGGGAGTTGCCCGCGACCGGCGCGCATACGCAAACCTGGCTTAATCTCGCGAATGCCGATGAAGCCGCCTATGTCGACATGATGGGCGGTTGCCTGCTGCCCAGCGATCCGGAAGACCAGTACCGGTATTTCTGCCTGAGCGAGGCGGCATATGGCGAGATCAAACGGGCAACGAACGAGCTGCACGCCCTTTTCATGCATGCAACGAACTATGTTCTCTAGCGCGACGAACTGCTGCAGACATTCAATATTCCCGAGGCGCTCTGGCCGCGAATTCGCCAGTCCTGGGACAACCGGCGCAACCAGATGATCACCGGCAGATTCGATTTCTCGCTGTGGGAACGCGGACTGAAGGTATTCGAATACAACTGCGATTCCGCTTCATGCCACATGGAATGCGGGAAAGTTCAGCACATATGGGCTGAACAATTCGGCTGCGACGACGGCCACAGCACCGGACACGACCTCCATTCCGATCTTTCCGATGCCTGGGCGAAAAGCGGCGTCAGCGGGCTGCTGCACATCATGCAGGATGGCGATCTCGAAGAGTCCTATCACGCGCTGTATATGAAAGACGCGATCGAACGCGCCGGCATAAGGTGCAAAATCGTCACGGGGCTGTCCGGGCTGGCCTGGGATGATGACGGAAACGTGGTCGATCCCGATGGCGAGAAAGTCGAGCAGGTATGGAAGACCTGGGCCTGGGAAACCGCACTCGACGAGATTCGCCATCAGATCGACGACGACGCCGAGAACCTGCGCTTACACCGTCTGATCGACCGCAAGACAGTCTCGCCGCGGCTCGTGGATGTCCTGCTGCGCCCCGAAGTCATGGTCTACGAGCCCCTCTGGACGCTTATTCCCAGCAACAAGGCCATCCTGCCCGTGCTATCCACGATGTTTCCGCGGAACCGGTATATCCTGAACACCAAGACCGTGCTGACCGATGAGCTGAAGAAAAGCGGCTACGTCGCCAAGCCGATCGTCGGCCGCTCAGGCGCGAATATCAGTATCTATGACAGCAACAGCAAGCTGGTCGAGGAAACGGCGGGCCGTTTCGATGACCGCGACCAGGTCTACCAGGAATTGTTCCCGCTGCCGGTTCTGGACGGCAGAAGCGTTCAGATATGCACGTTTACGGTCGACGGGGCGTTCTCCGGCGGTACCGTGCGCGCCGACGCCTCGGCGATCATCACCACGAACAGCGATATCTTTCCGCTCCGCATCCTCTCAAACAAGGAAATGCTGGCGGCCGCAAAGTAGGATCGGAAACGCCTGAAAGAACCACACTTCCCAGTATAAGAAAGGGGCGACGCCATGGCGTCGCCCCTGTTCGAATAACCGACCGCGGCGGCTGAGACTAGCGCCGCTCTACCATCGCCTGCTTGATCTCGGCGATTGCCTTTGCGGGGTTCAGACCCTTGGGACAGGTCTTGGTGCAGTTCATGATCGTATGGCAGCGATACAGGCGGAACGGATCTTCCAGCTCATCAAGCCGGTCGCCCGTGGACTCGTCACGGGAATCCTGAATCCAGCGATTGGCCTGCAACAGCACGGCCGGGCCAAGGTAACGGTCGCCGTTCCACCAGTAGCTCGGGCAGCTGGTCGTGCAGCAGAAGCACAGGATGCATTCCCACAGGCCGTCGAGTTTTTCGCGCTCTTCGATCGACTGCAGACGCTCCTTGCCGGGCGTCGGCTGGCTGTCGGATTTAAGCCACGGCTCGATCGAGCGATACTGGGCATAGGCCTGCGTCAGATCGGGCACAAGGTCTTTAACCACCGGCATATGCGGCAGCGGATAGACCTTTACGTCGTCCTTCACCTCGTCGAGAAACTTGGTGCAGGCGAGTGTATTGGTGCCGTCGATATTCATCGCACAGGATCCGCAAACGCCTTCACGGCAGGACCTGCGGAAGGTCAGCGTCGGGTCGATCTCGTTCTTGATCTTGATGAGCGCGTCGAGAACCATCGGCCCGCAATCGTCGAGATCGATCGTATAGGTATCGACCTGCGGGGTCTGTCCGTCATCGCCGTTCCAGCGATATACGCGGAAGGATTTGGGCCTTTTGGCCCCCTCGGCCGCCGGCCAGGTTTTGCCTTCGCGGATTTTCGAATTTTTGGGAAGTGAGAATTCGACCATCTATTTTACCTCAGTATACCCGTGCTTTGGGCGGAACCGCTTTAACGTCGGCGGTCATCGTCTCTGTGTGAACGGGACGGTAATCGATACGGCTGGTGCCGTCTTCGTTGAGCCATACATAGGTATGCTTCATCCAGTTCTCGTCATCGCGGTCGGGGAAGTCCTCGCGGGCGTGCCCGCCACGGCTTTCCTTGCGGTTAAGCGCGCTGTCGAGGCTGACAACCGCCTGCGCGAGCAGGTTGTCGTATTCCAGCGTCTCGGCAAGATCGGAATTCCAGATCAGCGATGTGTCGCTGACCTTGATGTCGTCATTCTTGGCCCACAGCGCCGTCAGCCGGTCACGGCCTTCCTGCATCAGTTCCTCGGTGCGGAACACCGCGCAATGCGCCTGCATGGTGGCCTGCATTTCAGCGCGCAGCTCGGACGTCGGCGTGGTGCCCTTGGCGAAGCGCCGCGCATCGAATCGGGCGAGGGCTTCTTCGCCGGCATTGGCCGGCAGGTCGGGCTGTTTCTGACCGGGGGTGATCATTTCGGCGGCACGGTCGCCCGCGGCACGTCCGAACACCACCAGGTCGAGCAGCGAATTCGAGCCCAGCCGGTTGGCGCCGTGGACCGACACGCAGGCCGCTTCGCCGATGGCCATCAGGCCCGGCTGGATCTGCTCCGGTCCGTCGGCGCCGGGATGCACCATCTGGCCCTGATAGGTCGTCGGGATGCCGCCCATATTGTAATGCACCGTCGGGATGACGGGGATGGGTTCCTTCGTGACATCGACACCGGCGAAAATGCGCGCGGTTTCGGAAATTCCCGGCAGACGCTGGTGGATGATATCCGCATCGAGATGTTCGATATGCAGATGGATGTGATCGCCATTCGGGCCGACACCGCGGCCATCGCGAATTTCCATGGTCATCGAGCGGCTGACGACGTCGCGCGAGGCGAGGTCCTTCGCCGATGGCGCGAACCGTTCCATGAACCGTTCGCCCTCGGAATTGGTGAGGTACCCGCCTTCGCCGCGCACGCCTTCGGTGATCAGGCAGCCCGCGCCGTAGATTCCGGTCGGGTGGAACTGGATGAATTCCATATCTTCGAGCGGCAGGCCCGCCCGCAGGACCATCGCAGATCCGTCGCCGGTCTGCGTATGTGCGCCCGTGCAGGAGAAATATGCCCGGCCATATCCGCCGGTCGCGATCACGACCTGGTTGGCGCGGAAGCGGTGAATCGTGCCGTCATCGAGATTCCACGCCATGATGCCGCGGCAGACCCCCTCATCGTCCATGATGAGGTCGAGGCCCATATATTCGATGAAGAATTCGGCATCGTGTTTGAGGGACTGCTGATACAGCGTATGCAGGATGGCGTGACCTGTGCGGTCGGCCGCCGCGGCCGTGCGCTGTGCGGGCGGGCCTTCGCCGTACTGGGTGGTCATACCGCCGAAGGGGCGCTGATAAATCTCGCCCTTTTCTGTTCGCGAAAACGGTACGCCGTAATGTTCCAGTTCGAGAACCGCCGGGATGGCTTCCCGGCACATGTATTCGATGGCGTCCTGGTCGCCGAGCCAGTCGGCGCCCTTGACCGTGTCATAGAAATGCCAGCGCCAGTCGTCCTCGCTCATATTTGCAAGGGCGGCAGATATACCGCCCTGGGCGGCCACGGTGTGGCTGCGGGTCGGGAAGACCTTGGTGATACAGGCCGTCCGCAGGCCTTTGAGAGCCATGCCGAAGGTGGCCCGAAGCCCGGCGCCGCCGGCACCCAGTACCACGACGTCGTAAGTATGATCGATGATCTCGTATGCGTTGGTATTCATGACGATCCTGTGCGCGATCCTGTGGCCCGTGCGACGGCGCTAGCCGAGGGCGATCTTGACGATTGAAAAGATGCTCGCGACGGCAAGCCCGATCGCGGCGAATTTGACGATGGCAATGCTGGCGATCTTGAGCCACTCGGTGTGGACATAGTCCTCGATCACCACCTGCAGCCCAAGCTGCGCATGGTGGAAGACTGCCAGTGTGAGCAGCACCAGGGTGATCGACACCATGGGTGTCGCGATCCAGTCATGGACGGCGTCGTAGTCTGCGCCGGTCATGGCGCAGACAGATGCGACGAACCAGATCAGCAGCGGCACGAGGGCCACGGCGGTCATGCGTTGCGCCCACCAATGAGCGACACCTTCTTTCGCGGAACCGAGTCCGCGGACTTTGCCGAGCGGTGACCTGAGGCTCATAAGAATGCTCCCATCGCGGCGTAGGCCCATAGCCAGGCAACGATCGTCAGCAGCACGGAAGCGCCGATCACGATGCGGCCGGTCAGATAAGCGGTTTCGATCTCGAAGCCCTTGCCGGCATCCCAGAACAGGTGCCGAAGCCCGTTACACATGTGGTAAAACAGCGCATAGGACCAGCCCAGCAGCAGCAATCTGCCGATGATCGACCCGAGGAACGCCTGAACCTCGGCAAAAGCAGTCTCGCCCGTTGCAGCGGCGATCAGCCAGCAAACCAGCATGAGAGTACCCACCGCCAGCGCAATGCCCGTTGCGCGATGCGTGATCGACATGAAAGTCGTCAGTTGCGGTTTGTAGACCTGAAGATGGGGGGACAGGGGGCGATTGTTGCTCGCCATGGATAAATGTCCTGAATACTTGAACGACGGGTGCTATCGATATTACGTCCTGACAGCGCTGCCGGTTTACGCCGATGGTCGATTCAAGTCAATCTGGCGCAAGGCCCGGATATAACGCAATAACGCCGGTTCGTTCAGCCGACAGGGAAGGATCTGGCGAAAATAACAACCGGCGATGTGTACAAATTTGTGGATAAAATGTGCACACGAACGACGTTTATACACAGAAAATATCGCGTATAGCCGATTTGCGTATTGCGCGGTTTGCAACCTCCAAGGGATCATAATACCACGCGAGAGCGTATCGGATATCGATGCCGGTTTGCGGTTCAGCCCTTTGGGGCGGGACCTAGGCCGGAGCGGTGTCTTTCCGGCGGGAGATACGATCGGTATGGCGACATGCCGCGAATATCTTCACCGGATATGGGTGGCGGCTTTGCGGGTCCTAACGCAGGGCTGTCATTAGCAGGAAGCTCTGTCCGGAAAAGGGCAGTTCCGGCCTGACCGGTGAGTCCGTTTCGACGGACAAACGGGCGGGGAGCGGCTTCAGGGGTTTGGGAAACCGGATTCCTCGGGCCGGACCGGGCCGACATGCGCACCCTTCCCGAAGGACGCGCCGTCGGCTTGTCGGAGCGACGCCGGACTGATCGGGTGGACTGTATCGGGCTTTTGCTCTGGCGACAGAGCAGGAACCCTGCGCAGCGGAGGTGTTTCGCCAAGGGCATCGCCACTGCGCAGGATTAAAAGCTCATCGCTCACGCGACCACGGGCCTAATCGGCTCCTGGGGCGTCGGGTGTGTCTTCGCGGGACACAGAGCGCAGGTCGCAAGACATGCGCGCCCGGCGCCTCTATTATTCTCTTTGCTAGCCATTAAACCGACGAATCACAACAGCTTAGCCGCTGCCGATGATGCGGCGGAGCCCCTGGGCGCGTTCAGAGGCGCGGCGCAGGCAGGCTCAGGCGGCTTTGACGAGTCGCTTGCGCACCAGTTCTTCCGCAATCTGGACGGAGTTCAGTGCCGCACCCTTGCGCAGATTGTCGGAGACGACCCACAGGGACAGCCCGTGTTTGACAGTCGGGTCCTTGCGGATACGGCTGACATAAACAGCATCGTCCCCGGCGCATTCGGCAGGCGTGATGTAGCCGTCGTTTTCCCGCTGATCCACGACCATTACACCCGGCGCATTGCGCAGGGCGTCGCGGGCGGTTTTCTCGTCGATGGCGCTGGCGAATTCGACAGTGACCGCTTCGCCGTGGCCGACGAATACCGGCACGCGGACGCAAGTCGCATGAACGGCGATACTGCCGTCGAGAATTTTTCGCGTCTCGACCGCCATCTTCCATTCTTCCTTGGTCGATCCGTCTTCTATGAACACATCGATATGGGGAATGACGTTAAACGCAATCTGCTTGGTGAACTGTTCGTTGGTTTTCGCATCGTTTACAAAAACGCCCTTGGTCTGGCTGAACAATTCGTCCATCGCTGCCTTGCCCGCACCCGATACCGACTGATAGGTCGACACCACGACCCGTTTGATTTTCGCAATGTCATGCAGCGGCGTCAGCGCGACGACCATCTGGATGGTCGAACAATTCGGGTTGGCGATAATATTGCGCTTGGTATGCCAGTCGAGATCTTCCGGATTTACCTCCGGGACGACCAGCGGCACGTCCGGATCCATCCGGAATTCGGATGTATTGTCGATCACGACGCAGCCCTGCTTCGCCGCGCGCGGCGCATGGACCGCGGAAACCTTGGAACCAGGCGAAAACAGGGCGATATCGGTGCCGGTAAAATCGTAGGTTTCGAGATTCCTCACCGTGAGGACGTCGTCATCGCCGAACGAGACCTCGCGGCCCGCCGAACGTGCAGATGCGAGCGCCACAACCTCGTCGGCGGGGAAATTACGCTCTGCCAGAATTTCAAGCATGGCGCGCCCGACATTGCCGGTAGCACCCACGACTGCAACTTTGTAACCCATCTTTTCGTCTTTCCATCGATGCGCGCCCCGATCGTCAAGGAGCGTCGCGGTATGTATCAGAATATCCGGGGGCATCAAACAAAAGAGGCGCCCCCCAGCCCGGAGGACGCCCCGTTCGATCTCGTGTACGCGGCGCCCGCCGGGGCGCCGGCGGTATCAGCTTCCCGGTTTGGTGGTCTTGTCTCCGGTGCTGGCAGTCTGTTTGGCGCCCGACTTTATCGTCGCCTCGGTAACCAGCGTGATGGTCGGTTTTTCGGTCTGTACCGACTGCTGGTACCCGCCGCAGTTATAGCCTTCCCCCGCCCACGCAGAGGTGGACAGCGCAAAAACGCCGGCGGCCGCAAGTGTGATTACTGTTTTCATCTCATATTCCTCTCGGTCAAGGACGAGCCATCCTTTTAAGCGTAGCCCGCGGCATCGGAGGCCGCAACAGGATTCGGCAGGCGGTTCAGGCGGCGACCGGCGCGGCCGATCCTTCGATCTGCACCCGGTAGCCGGACCGGACCGCGGGCAGATAATCAGATACCGCCATGTGGTGCGTACACCGGTTGTCCCAGAAAGCAATCGAATGGGGCTGCCACCGGAACCGGAACGACCATTCGGGGCGGGCGCAGTGCTCGATCAGAAAACCGAGCAGCGCCGCACTTTCTTCCTCCGGAATTTCGTTGATCCGCGCTGTGAATTCCCGGTTCACGTAAATCAGTTTCCGGCCGCTTTCGGGATGACGGACGATAACGGGATGGTTCGACTTAGGCGTGCCTTCGCCGAATACCCGGGTGCCGTCATGCAGGGCCGTCAGCCCTTCAAGATAGACTTTCATCCGGTCGGACAACGCGTCATAGGCCTCGTACATGCTGGCGAAGATGGTGTCGCCCCGGCCGTTCGGCGGCAGGGTGTGATTGTAGAGAATGCTGCCAAGTGGCGGCACCGCCGCGCAGGACTGGTCGGTATGCCATTTATCGCCCGAAACCCGCGGCGTCGTCTCGTCATAATGAAACTTGCGCACGCGCGGATCGTCGGTCGTCTTGCTGATCGTTTTCGAGCCGACATGCGCCCCGAGGGGACCGAAATACTCGCCGAGGCGCACATGATCCTCGAAGCTGATTTTCTGGTCCCGGAAGAACAGGACGAGATGCTCTGTGAACGCCCGGCGAAGCTCCGCAAGCTCCAGGTCCGTCAGCGGGCGGGTCAGATCGATATCGCCGATTTCCGCCCCGATCTGCGGGCAGCATGGCGTTACGGAAATTGCGCGATAGGCCTCGTTGCTTCCATGTCCAGTCATCAGTCTGTCTCCGGTACGGGTGGGCGGACGGACCGCCCTGTCGATTTCCAATGCGGGGTGTGATTACCACAGACGCGATGAGACAGAAAAATATTGAAATGTTTATTTTTTATATTGTACTGATATAAAATGGATATACGGCATTTGCGCCATTTTCTCGCCGTGGCAGACGAGCTTCATTTTGGCCGGGCGGCGCGCCGGCTTAACATGGAGCAGGCGCCCCTGAGCCAGTCGATCCAGCGCTGCGAGGCGGACCGCGGCGGAACTCGTTTCGACCGGGCCCGCCGCGGCGGAACCCGGCTGACGCAGGCGGGCGCACAATTGCTGGACGGCGCGCGCGAGACGGTATCCAAATTCGACCTGACCATATCGACAATTCGCGACAATGGCGGGCCGCCCGCGCTCCCCATATCGGTAGGGTTCGTCACCACAGGAATCCTTCGAATTCTGCCGACGGCGATCAAACGGTTCTATGGCGTGCACCCGGATATCCGCATCAAACTCGCGGAAGCATCCACCCCCGATCTGGTGGAGCGGGTGCTTGATCAGAGGCTCGATCTCGCCCTTGTGAACGATCCTCCAGAGCGGCCATCCAGCCTGACATTCGAACTTTTGCGCCAGGATCCTATCGTGGCCGCCCTGCCCGCCGCGCATCCCCTGGCCTCGGCGGAAACTGTGTCCCTGCACGCTCTGGCGACCACGCCCATGATCTTCTATCCCCGCGCCGTCAGCCCGGGTCTGCATGATGGAATCCTGAAAGCCTTCTCAACGGTCGGCCAGACACCTCGTATTGAACAGGAAGCCCAGTTCACCCCGACGATCCTGTCCCTGGTTTCAGCCGGCCTCGGTTATGCGCTGATCCCCGAAAGCGCGCAGGCGCTGCCTTATCAGAACATTGTGTTCCGGGCCGTGACGGACCTGCCCACGGATCTGACATGGGGCCTGCATCTGGTTTCCCGCCATGACAAGGCGCGGCTTGCGACAAAAGTGTTCGGGGATTTTCTTCGCGACGCCGCGCTGGAGTAGCCGACAGACCCATCCGACCCCTGGGCGCCGAGCATTTCAATGGAACGGGGTTCGTCCCGGCAATCAGTCCCTTTCCGGGGCGGAAACAGCGACCGCCCGCCGGCCGAGTGTGTACAGCAGCGCGAGAAGCGCGATCGACGCCACAGCGCCGGGCAGTTTGATGCCCATAACGGGAATGATTGCGGCAATACCGGCGACCGCGAGGCACAACCGCAGGACGAAGCCGACCGGTGCGGTGAAATACCCCTGCAGGGCGACGGAAAGAACGACAAAGCCGACGATACAGGTCAGCATTTCGAAGGCGATCTCGAACCCGCCTCCTTCCATCAGGATCGCCTGATCGTAGACGAACACGAAGGGCACGATGAAGGCGACGACGGCGAGCTTCATTGCCTCAACGGCGGTTTCCATCGGTTTGGAACCGGCAATGGTCGCGGCGACAAAGATCGCGACACAGACAGGCGGCGTGATGAAGGACAGGTTCGCGAAATAAAAGATAAACAGATGCGCTGCGATCGGTGGCACGCCCGCCTGCTCGATTGCGGGCGCCGCCAGGACGGCAAGAATGACGTAAGACGCCGTAACCGGCATACTCATCCCGAGAATGATACTGGCGGCCCCGGTGAGCAGCAGAAGCAGAAACAGTGCACCGCCCGCAAGCGACAGGAGTTCCTGGGAAAACAGCAGACCAAGCCCGGTCAGATTGATGATGCCGACGATAACGCCTGCGATCGCGGCAAGAATTCCCATACCGATTATCAGCTGTCCGGTATTTTCAATCGAATCGTATATCTGACGCAGACCGAATGTTTTCGGCCGCAGAAGCCCCACGCCGACGACGACCGCGAAGGCAATCAGCGCGGATTTCGAAGGGCTGAGGAAAATGAAGAACAGGCAGTAGATCAGAACGCCGAGCGGTATGATGAACGGCCAGCCGTTTTTGATCACCGTCATCAGCCGCGGCAGTTCGGATCGGTTGAGTCCCCTGAGACCGAGCCTTCCGGCTTCGATATCGACCTGGACGAACACGGTGAGAAAATACAGCACCGCCGGCAGCAGCGCCGCAATGACGACATCGCGATACGGAACGGCCAGGAACTCGGCCATGATGAACGCCGTGGCACCCATGATCGGCGGCATCAGCCCACCGCCCGCCGACGCCACAGCCTCGACGGCAGCAGCAGACGCCGGGCGGTAGCCCGACCGGACCATCATCGGGATAGTAATAGACCCGGTAACAACCACGTTGCTGCTGGCGCTGCCGGACAAGGTGCCGAACAGGCTGCTCGCAATCACTGCAACCTTGGCCGACCCGCCCCGCCGGTCGCCCATCAAGGCCATTGAAAAATCCGTGAAAAAACCACCGCCGCCCGCCAGGAACAGGGCCCGGCCGAACAGCATGAACGCAAAGACCATCCCGAACACAACGTTCGAAATAATGCCCAGAATACTGTTTGTATCTGTGTAGACGAAGGTCGTGAGCCGCTGCCACGGCGTACCCCGGCCGCCGAACGAGCCCGGGATCATGTAGTTGAACAGGGCATAAGCGATGAAAATCAGCGCCAGAATGACCATCGGCCAGCCGAAGGCGCGACGCGTGAGTTCAAGGATCAGCACCAGGCCGACCGTCGAGACCGCGATGCGCTCCGTCGTGAGGATCCCGGCCTGAACGACGAGCGTCGGCCACGCAAAAAACAGGTAGGCGCCGGCCAGGAGACCAACAGTTGCCAGGACGTAATCGTAGATTCCGACGGGCGCGTCTTTGTGACGCTTCAGCGGCGGCAGCGAAATGAAACCTGCGGCAAAAACCAGGCCGTACAGCAATCCAAAATACTGTTCCTGGAAAAAGGTGATGTCGAAAAAATAGGTAAGATCGAGGATATAATAGAGCGCAACGAGCGAAATGCCGACGGAACACGCCCGCACCAGCATTCGGGGAAGCGGCGCCTCGACGCGCTTACCGGCAATTTCTTCCGGATCCGGTATCGCATTCTGAGAACTAGACACAGTCATTGGGGGCAACTTTGCAGCGGAAAATGAATTGAGATAACGAGCAGAGCACAAACGGCGAGCGGCAGCCCGGACGCCATCCGGTCCGGGCTGCCGCCATCGTCGTTTGCCAGGCTATTTTCCGCTTAGAAGCGCGGCCTGATGGCTCTCCATTTCCGGCGTCCAGACACCTTTTTCCTTGAAGTAGCGCACCGCGCCATCATGGTAAGGCAACACGGAATCAGACGTGGCGAAGCCGGCCGTAAGCCAGCCCCGCAGCCGTGGATTGGCGGCGCGAAGCTGGTCGTTTTGCTCCCAGAGTGCCTTGGTCGCCGCGTAGATTGCCGCGTCGGACACTTTCGAGTGGGCGATCAGATACGTGGGCAGGTAGGTGAGATGCATATCGGTCTCGATGCCGGGCGGGCCGGCTTTCACCGGCCGGATGACAGCCGGGTAGACCTTCTGCATGCGCTTCAGCGCAGCGGGGCTGGGATCGAGGCTCAGAAACCGGATACCGATCGTCGAATTCAGCTCGCTGGTCACACCGGATCCGACCGACGCATAAAAGACGTCGAGCCGCTTTTCGGTCACGTCCTCGCGCTGACCGGCATAAAGCGACGTCCGTGGAACCGGCTTGAGGTCGTCAAGGGTAAAGCCGCCATTCGCGATTTCGCCCTGTGCGTAGATACCGATCGCGGGCGCCGCCGGATAGCCCGCACCGATGCGTTTGCCGCGGATATCCGCGAGCGTCTTGATATCGGAGTCCTTGCGGACATAAAGGCCCACATTGATGCCGCCGCCGACAACGACGGTGCGCACGTCAAACGCCTTGGCGAAGGGCTTCTTGCCTTTATGGGCGAGCCAGGCCTCATAATGAGAGGCTACGCCGAGATCGACCTCCCGGCTTTCCATCATCGGCATCCAGACAGCGGCACCGGCCACGGTCAGAAGCTTTCCGGTATAATCCGAGTTCTTGGAGACGACGTCCGCGACGGCGGCGCCGACCACCTAATACGTCGAACCCGCTTCATGCGCGCCGATAATAATATCATTCGCCGCATGGGCTCCGGTGACACCAGCCAGCGACAGCAGCAAAGCCAATGTGGCCGCCACCAATCCTTTTCTGATCTTGTGCCTTGCGCAGATTTTCCCTGTATCTTCCTGCAACATGGTTCGTCTCCTGTTTAAATTTTCCGATTGGCCCCCGCCTTTTTCGATCCACGCCCTGCAGACACTTTCGCGCGGCGGGCAGACCGGCTCCGGCGTTACGACCGGGGATGGTCTTCCGTTGTCCCTAGCACGCGGTGAGGGCATCCAAAAATATTGAAATATTTATTATTAATATCTGTTAGATATCTAAAGAGGAGCAGAACGGTCTTCAAACGTCCTCGCCCCATCGGAGCAGCCATCCGCCCGCGTCGGTCCGCAGCGCCTTCCGCGCCGGGTTCCGTTTCGCGCTGACGTCAGGGGGGGGCGTCCTTAAGCCGCCAGCTTGTCGAGCTCCGCCGTTACCGCTTGGCCCATCTGCTCGCAGGAGAGCAGTTCCATGCCGTCCTGCATGATGTCGCCGGTGCGCTTGCCCGAATCGAGCACGTTGCGCACCGCCTGCTCGACCAGGTCGGCGTCTTCGCCCATGTCGAAGGAATAGCGCAGCATCATCGCATAGGACTGGATCATCGCCAGCGGATTGGCCTTGCCCTGGCCCGCGATATCGGGGGCGGAGCCGTGGACCGGTTCGTACATTGCACGGCGACGGCCGGATTCATCCGCCGGGCCGAGGGACGCCGACGGCAGCATGCCGAGCGAGCCGGTCAGCATCGAGGCGACATCCGACAGCATGTCGCCGAACAGGTTGTCGGTCACGATCACATCGAACTGCTTGGGCGTGCGGACAAGCTGCATCGCACAGTTGTCGGCCAGCATATGGCTGAGATCGGCATTCGGATATTCGTTTTCGCCGACCCAGGTCGCTTCCTCGCGCCACAGCACACCTGATTCCATGACATTGTTCTTTTCAACAGAACAAACCCTGTTGCCGCGCATTTCGGCCAGATCGAAGGCGACACGGCATACCCGGCGGATTTCCTCGGTCGTGTAGACCTGCGTGTTCACACCGCGACGCTGGCCGTCCGGCAGGGTCTCGATCCCGCGCGGTTCGCCGAAATAGACGCCGCCGGTCAGTTCGCGGACGATCAGGATATCGAGCCCGGCGACCAGTTCGCGCTTCAGGCTGGATGCGTCGGCCAGCGCATCGAAACAGATTGCGGGGCGCAGGTTGGCGAACAGGTCCATATCCTTGCGCAACCGCAGCAAGCCGGCCTCTGGGCGCACGTCATACCCGACATTGTCCCATTGCGGTCCGCCGACAGCGCCGAACAGCACGGCGTCGGAATTTATCGCGATGTCCATTGTCTTGTCGGAAATCGCCTCGCCATGCGCGTCATAGGCCGCGCCGCCGACCAGATCTTCGGTGACGTCGAAGGTGACCGACCGGCGCTTGTCCATCCAGTCGATCAGCCGGCGGACCTCCGCCATGACTTCGACACCGATACCGTCACCCGGCAGCATGAGAACTTTTTTATTGGCGGCCATCGGGCAGCTCCTTCAATTCGAAAACGTCGCCCCGGCGAAAGCCGGGACCTTGCTATGGAGAGAATCCGGCTTTCGCCGGAATGACAGCGGAGGAAAAGGCGGCGAGGAGCTAAACCCTCGCGCCCTGCATCCACGGCATCGCGGCTTTCTGCTTTGCCTCGAAATCGGAAATCTTCTCGCCGGACTGCAGCGTGATACCGATATCGTCGAGGCCTTCGAGCAGGCAGTGCTTGCGGAACGGATCGACGTCGAAGGGAATTTCCTCGCCGTCGGGACGCACGATCTTCTGGTTCTCCAGATCGACCGTAATACGCGCATTCTCGCCGCGGGCCGCATCTTCAAGAAGCGCATCGCGCTGTTCCGGCGACACCCGGATCAGCAGCAGACCGTTCTTGAAGGAGTTATTGAAGAAAATGTCAGCAAACGAGGTGGAGATCACGCATTTGATACCGAAATCGGTCAGCGCCCAGGGTGCATGTTCCCGCGACGAGCCGCAGCCGAAATTATCCCCCGCCACGAGGATTTCGGAATTGCGATAGGCCGGCTGGTTGAGGATGAAATCCTCTTTCTCGGAGCCATCCTCGTTATAGCGGATGTCGTTGAAAAGATTTACGCCAAGACCCGTGCGCTTGATGGTTTTCAGAAAGCGTGCCGGGATGATCCGGTCGGTATCTATATTATGGCCGGGAAACGGAACCGCGACGCCGCTGAAGGTTTCAAACTTTTTCATTATCCTGTTCTCCCTATTCGGCGGCTTCGACAGCGACGAGCTCGCGCACGTCGGTCAGGTGACCGGTGACCGCGGCCGCCGCGGCCATCGCAGGGCTGACCAGATGGGTCCGCCCGCCGGGACCCTGACGGCCCTGGAAATTCCGGTTGGAGGTCGATGCGGAGCGCTCGCCCGGCTCCAGCATGTCGCCGTTCATGCCGAGGCACATGGAACAACCCGGCTCCCGCCAGTCGAAACCGGCTTCGATCAGGATCTTATCGAGACCTTCTTCTTCGGCCTGTTCCTTGATCAGCCCGGAGCCCGGAACGACCATCGCATAGACCGTATCGGCGACTTTGCGCCCCTTGGCGACGGCCGCGGCGGCGCGGATATCCTCGATGCGCGAATTGGTGCACGATCCGATGAACACCTTGTCGACATAGATCTCGGTCATTTTCTGACCCGGCTTCAGGTCCATGTATTTGAGCGCGCCTTCGACAGTCTGACGCTTGGCGGGATCCGCGATATCGGCCGGGTCCGGCACGACGGCGCCGATCGGGGCGACCATCTCGGGGCTTGTGCCCCAGGACGCCTGCGGTTCGATATCCGCGGCATCCATCTCGACTTCGATGTCGTACTGCGCACCGGGATCGGATTTGAGGGTCTTCCAGTAGGCGACCGCCTGTTCCCAGGCAGCGCCCTTCGGCGCCATAGGCCGGCCTTCGAGATAATCGAACACCTTCTGGTCAGGGGCGACCAGGCCGGCACGGGCGCCGGCTTCGATGGTCATGTTGCAGACCGTCATGCGGCCCTCGACCGACAGGTCCTCGATCGCCTTGCCGGCATACTCGATCACGCAGCCGGTGCCGCCGGCCGTGCCGATCTTGCCGATAATGGCGAGGATCATGTCTTTCGCGGTCACGCCGGGGCGGAGTTCGCCATTGACCGTGATGCGCATGTTCTTCGCCTGTTTCTGCAGCAGGGTCTGGGTCGCCAGCACGTGCTCGACCTCGGACGTGCCGATGCCGAAGGCCAGCGCGCCGAGCGCACCGTGGGTCGCCGTGTGGGAATCGCCGCAGACCAGGGTCAGGCCGGGCTGGGTAAAGCCCTGTTCCGGGCCGATAACATGAACGATGCCCTGGCGGACGTCGAGAAAATCGATAAACGGCAGTCCGAATTCCTTCGCATTCTTTTCCAGCAATTCGATCTGGATACGCGATTCCTCGTTCTCGATCCCGTCGGCACGGCCCTTTGTCGGCACGTTATGATCCGCGACAAGCAGATGGGCATCGGGCACACGGACCGACCGGTTGGATTCCCGAAGACCGTCAAAGGCCTGCGCGCTCGTGATCTCATGAATGATCTGGCGATCGATATAGATGATGCAGGTGCCATCATCCTTTTCCTCTACCAGGTGAGAGTCCCAGATCTTATCGAACAGTGTTTTCGGTTCGGCCATCATACATCCCTTTTAGCGTCTCATCCCGTCCCGGTGACGATGCCGCCGGTCGTGTCATCCTGCTCCGGCCGCAGATGCGACCGGAGATATTCCTGTCCTGTCCGCCGAAGCGGGATCAGGAGTCCTTGTTTTCCCCGGTCGCTTCCGCAGCGGCCGGCACAGTGGCCTGGGCCATCGCTTCGTCTTTCATTTCGACGGCCTCTGCGGCGGTCGCCGGTGCGGCTTTCTTGCCGCCCGTTGCGGCAGCGCCAAAGCGACGATCGACCTTTTCGGCGATACGCGCGGACTTGCCACGACGCGAACGCAGGTAATAAAGCTTCGCGCGGCGAACGGCGCCACGACGGACGACCTCGATCTTTTCGATCCGGGGGCTGTACAGCGGGAACACACGTTCCACACCCTCGCCGTAGGAAATCTTGCGCACGGTAAAGCACGAATTCAGGGCTTTGCTTGTGCGCGCAATCACCACGCCTTCGTAGATCTGGATACGCTCGCGGTCACCCTCGACCACCTTGAAATGGACACGGACCGTATCGCCGGGGGCGAATTCCGGCACCGGGCGTTCGGCCACCAGGCGATCGATCTCGCCCTTTTCGATTTGTTCAATCACGTTCATGTCATTGTTCCTTTTGGTTCGTCAGATCCTTTTGGTACCGATCCCATAGGTCGGGCCGCCGGGCCTGTGTGATCATCTCCGCCTGTTCCGTTCGCCAGGCGTCGATATTCCGGTGATGGCCGGACAAAAGAACGTCCGGCACTTTGCGACCGCACCATTCGGCGGGCCGCGTGTAATGGGGATATTCAAGCAATCCCCGGGCAAAGCTTTCTTCTTCGAGCGATGCTTCCGCGCCCATAACCCCGGGCAGCAGCCGCACACAGGCATCCAGCAGGGCCAGCGCCGCAGGCTCCCCGCCCGAGAGCACGAAATCGCCGAGGCTGATCTCGGTCACATCGCGCGCATCCAGAACCCGCTGATCGATACCTTCATAGCGCCCGCAAATCAGCGTCACGCCGGGTCCGTCGGCGAGCTTCGCGGCGATGTCCTGCGACAGGGGCGTCCCGCGCGGCGTCAGATAGACCAGCGGCGCGTCGGCCAGGGCCGCGTCTTCAATCGCCGCGTCGATCACGTCCGCGCGCATCACCATGCCGGGTCCGCCGCCGAACGGCGTGTCGTCCACGGTGCTGTGCCGATCGGTCGCGAAATCCCGGATATTGACCGCATCGAGCGACCACAGGCCGTCCGCCAGCGCCTTGCCGGCAAGCGAATGGGCGAGCGGCCCCGGAAACATCTCCGGGAACAGCGTCAGCACCTTCGCCGTCCATATGTTGCGTTCGTCGGTCACTTTTCGGTCTCGTCTTCTCTTTCTGTTTCCGCGTCGTCCTGCGGTTCGTCTTCGTCGTCTTTCTCAGCCTCCACAGCC
>JAYOMI010000006.1:12505-16283 GCA_038120765.1 Rhodospirillaceae bacterium | reverse complement strand
TCCATATGTCACGTGTTGCGCTCACTTAATCTTTCTTTCCGTTCTTGTCGTCTGCAGCGTCGTCTTCTTGTCGTTCCTCTTGCGTCTCACCCGGCGGATCGATGCTCAGCCAACCGGCCCCGATATCGATTTCCGGTACCGCCGCCCGCGTAAACGGAACCAGCAGCGTCTGCTCCCCCGGTCCCCGGTCGATCTCCAGCACCTCGGACGCCCCGGCGGGGATAATCGCCCGCACCGTGCCGACCTCGGCCCCGCCTTCCGCCATTACCACCTTCAACCCGAGAAGATCGGCATGGTAGAATTCGTCTTCATCGGCCTCGGGCAGTGCCGCGCGTGCCACATAGAGCCGCAGCCCCTTCAGCGCCTCCGCCGCGTTCCGGTCCCCGATCCCTTCCAGCCCGGCGATCACCATGCCGCCGCGCACTTCAAGGATGTCTATCTCGAACCGGCGGCTGTCCGCCTCGTCCGAGACCGGACCGTAGGCCGCGACATCTTCCGGCGCATCGGTAAAGGGTTTGATCCTTACCGCGCCCCGGACACCCTGCGCGCCGGCGATCGCCCCGACACAGACCCGATCGCGATCCGCCGCGCCCTGGACCCGTGCCGATGAGACGACTGCCGACGAGGCTGTACCGCGCGACGTGCCGCCCGATTTTCTGCCCGACTTTTTGGCCGTTTGACCTACTCCTTCTTCTCTTCTTCACCGCCTTCTGCAGCGGCGTCTTCGGCCGGAGCCTCCTCAGCAGGAGCTTCCTCAACCGGCACCTCCTCCTCGGCGGGGGCAGCAGCGGCTTCTGCAGCTTCGGCGGCGGCCTGCTCAGCTGCAGCCGCGTCGGCTTCTGCCTTCGCGGCAGCAGCGGCTTCGGCTTCTCTCATACGCTCAAGCGTCTTTGCGCGCGGCGCGCTTTTCTTGGGCGTTTCGCTGATCGCCGGCATCGGAATGATGTCCGCATGACCCAGGAAACGGGCGACCCGGTCGGACGGCTGCGCGCCGACACCGAGCCAGTGCTTGATCCGCTCGCCGTCAAGCTTGATGCGATCGGGATGTTCCTGCGGCAACATCGGGTTATAGGTGCCTACACGTTCGATATAGCGTCCGTCCCGCGGCATACGGGAATCGGCGACAACGATACGATAGTAGGGGC
This sequence comes from Rhodospirillaceae bacterium, assembly GCA_038120765.1. Lineage (GTDB taxonomy): Bacteria > Pseudomonadota > Alphaproteobacteria > MPNO01 > UBA830 > CAXBCP01. The sequence goes on along the minus strand of JAYOMI010000006.1, from coordinate 15,138 downwards.
GCTTCTTTGCACCGCCCCGGGATAGTCTGAGTTTAAGCGACATTAGGTTATTAACCCTCCATTTGATCGCAATGTTTCACGTGAAACATCTTTGATAAGAAAAAATCTCGTTCTTTAGCGTAAACTTCGTTACCTCATGCCGGGTCCCGGCGGCATGCCGGGCGGCATCATTCCGGGGAGACCGGAGCGCATGAACCCCTTTTTCCCCATCTTTTTCATCTTCTTCATCATGCGGGTCATTTCCTGATACTGCTTCAGGACCTTGTTAACGTCCTGGACGGTCGTGCCGGATCCGGCTGCAATGCGACGCTTGCGCGACGCCTTGATCAGGTCGGGTTTCTTACGCTCTGAAACCGTCATCGATCCGATGATCGCTTCCTGATGGATGACCATCCTGTCGTCGATATTCGCCGCTGCCATCTGGGCCTGCGCCTTTTTGACGCCGGGCAGCATGCCCATTATGCCGTTTAGACCGCCCATCTTGCGAAGCTGGCGAAGCTGGGCCGCGAAATCGTCAAGATCGAAGCTGCCGGCTTCCATTTTCTTGACGAGACGCTCTGCCTCATCCTGCTCGACCAGTTCGGAGGCTTTTTCGACCAGGCTGACGACATCGCCCATGCCGAGTATGCGGGATGCGATCCGGTCGGGGTGAAAGGTTTCCAGCGCTTCGAGTTTTTCACCGGTGCCGAGCAGGCGGATCGGCGTGCCGGTCACCGCCTTCATGGACAGGGCCGCACCGCCGCGGGCATCGCCATCGACGCGGGTCAGAACGATACCCGTAAGCTTCAGTTTTTCATTGAAGGACTGCGCCACATTGACCGCGTCCTGGCCGGTCATGGCATCGGCCACCAGCAGGATTTCGGCCGGGCGCGCGCCGTCGCGGACATCCGCGACCTCGGCCATCAGCTCATCGTCGACATGCAGGCGGCCCGCGGTATCGAGAATGACAACGTCGTAACCTTCTTTTCGCGCGGTATCCATCGCCCGGTCGGCGATCATCCGCGGCGTCTGGAACGGCACGATTTCCAGCGTCGCCACATTCGCCTGCTTGCCCAGCACCTCAAGCTGCTGCTGGGCCGCCGGGCGGCGGACGTCGAGGGACGCCATCAGGACCTTCTTGAACTGCTTTTCCTGGATACGCTTGGCGATCTTGGCCGAGGTGGTCGTCTTGCCGGAGCCCTGCAGGCCGACCATCATCACGGCGGCAGGCGCGGCGGCGCGGACCTCGAATTCCTGGCTTTCGGGCCCGAGCATTTCGGTCAGATAGTCATTGACGATCTTGACGACCTGCTGGCCCGGCGTGACCGAGCGCAGCACTTCCTCGCCGATTGCCCGTTCGCGGACGCCGTCGATGAAATCCTTGACCACGGGCAACGCAACATCGGCTTCCAGCAGCGCGACGCGGATTTCCCGCATCGCCGCCGTAACGTCGGCCTCGGATAATGCGCCCCGCTTTTTCAGCCGGTCGAATATCTCGCCGAAACGATCTGTCAGCCCGTCGAACATAGGCTCAAAAAATCCTGTTCATTCGCATTCTTAACATTCGGCCCCGCCTGAAATCAGCCCAACGCAAAAAGCGCCAGTGAGCGCATCTGCGCGGACTGACGGACACCCGTAAGCGTTGGAAGACTGATTCTGTCTTGGGCGGGCCGGAAACTAGGGGGGTTTGACGTTGAGGTCAAGCAATTCCGCCGCCTGTTCCCGGCCCGGCAAACCGGGCGAGAAACAGGCGGCGGAACATATCGCTAGACAATGCACATGCAGGTATCACGCGGCCTTTTCATCAACCACTTCACGTTTGCCGCTGGCCATATCCTCGAACGAGTTGATCTCGTCCATGAACTTCTCGAACATGTCCTTGATACTGTCCGTTTCCTGGGCCAGCACTTCGGCAACGTTGGACATCACGCCCGCCGCCTCGTTCGTGTTTTCGGCGGCGCTGCTGACGGAGGTCATGCTTTCGGTCACAGCGGCGGTCAGTTCGGCCGCCCCCGTCGCGCTGGCGGCGATCTCTTCGGTTGCCTGCTCCTGCTGGCCCGAGGCTTCGGCGATCGCATGGGTGCTCTGTGCAACCTCCTGGATGGTCGTGCCGATCTGGCGGATTGACTGGACGGCACTGTTGGTCGCAGTCTGAATCTCGGAAATCTGGTTGGAGATTTCCTCGGTCGCTTTCGCCGTCTGGTCCGCGAGGGTTTTGACCTCGGTCGCGACAACGGCGAAACCCTTGCCGGCTTCACCGGCCCGCGCGGCTTCGATCGCGGCATTCAGCGCAAGCAGATTGGTCTGGCTGGCGATATCGTTGATCAGCGAAACGACCTCGCCGATTTTCTCCGCCGCCGTGTCCAGCGCCGCGACCTCATCGTTGGCCTTCTCGGCCTCCTTGACGGCGCTCTCCGTGATCTGCCGGTTGTCGCTGACAATGTGGGCGATTTCGCGGCCCGAAGCAGAAAGTTCCTCTGCCGCGGCGGCGACCGTCTGAACGTTTGACGTCGCCTGAGTCGCGGACCCCGAGACAACTTCCGCCTGCTCGGTCGTCTGGCCGGCATTGCGGGTGATCACGCCGGCGGATTGGTTCACGCTTTCCGTCGCCTCGGCCAGGGTCTTCATGCCGAGCGTAATCCGGTGGTTATAGG
>JAYOMI010000006.1:0-12495 GCA_038120765.1 Rhodospirillaceae bacterium | reverse complement strand
CATATACGCCGCGCGCATCAGGGATTCCTCGCGTTCGCGCTCCATCTCCTTGTTACGGGCTTCCTGCGCCTCTGTCGCGATGCGGACGGCATCGTCCTTTTCCTGCTGAGCGCGTTGTTCACGGCGGGCGAGGTCTTCCTGCAGTTTCGCGACCTGCTTCCCGTTCTCGGCAAAAACCTGAACGGTGCGCGCCATGGTTCCGAGCTCGTCCTTGCGGTCGAGCGACGGGATTGCGGTATCGAATTCGGATGCCGCAAGGCGCGTCATCGTCTCGTTCAGATTGCGGATCGGTCTCACAAACCGGCGCGCTACGAAATAAGAAAGCGTGCCCTGTATGAGAAGCGCAAGCAGCGTCTGAAGGATGAAACTATTCCGCATTTCGACGACCGGAATCTCTACTTCGTCAAGCGCAATGCCGGAACTGAGAACAAATTTTGCGCCCAGAAAATCAAAGTGTTTCAGGGCGGTGACAATCTCTTCGCCGCCAGCATTGCGTATGATCGACAACCCGTCATTGCCGTCGAACGCAGCCCGAATGGCAGGGACGTCGAATTCTCTTTTCAGGATTGAGTTCTTCGCAAACCTGGTATTGTTCCGGGCAAGCATGTCAGCACCGATAATGACGGACTCTCCGGTTTCTCCCAGGCCGGCGACACTGCCCATAACGGCGTCGATGCGGTCAATTGGCATCTGGAAGACCAGCGCGCCAAGCAGTGTCCCCTGGGCGTCGCGAAACGGCATGGAGATGAAGCTTGCTGGCGCATCGGCGCTGGGGGAATACGGTTTGAAGTCGAAGAAATTTGGAACATCAGCATCGGGGTTCGCCATCGCGGCGCGGAACGCCCGGCCGAGATCCGTGTCCTTGTATTTTCCCGAATTCAGGTTGGTGGCGTAGTCCAGCTCCTTGAAGACGGTGTACACAAGATCGCCCTGGGTATCGAACAGGAAGATATCGTAATAGCCGCGTTCCTGCAGGAACTTGCGGAAAAACGGATGATGCTTCCTGTGAACGGCGCTGTATTCCGAGCCGTCAGGGGCGTAGTCCAGCTTTTCCTTTTCGCCCAGCGGATTCGGGTTCGCGGTAATGTATTGCGTCTGAAGATACGCCGTGGGATCTCCGTCGATATTGTACCAGGCCTGCGTAAATTCACGCATGGCAGCATGGGTCTGTTCTGAAACCCGCAGCGACTTGATGTCCTGGACAATACTGCTCAGATAATCCTGAAGGGCTTCGACCCGTGCCTCGTTCAGCGCGGCAAGTTTGACTTCCGTCTCATGCGTCAGCTGTTTCTTTGCCGCGATATAGCTCGGAATACCAATTGTCATGCATGCCAGCAGCACGGCGGAAACAACGATGGCAGTGACCTTCCCGGTCATGCCGAGCCTCGAGGTCTTCACGCCGCCCCCCCTACCGACCGGCGCTTCGGCGGAAGTTTCGGCCATATCCGGCACAACGGACGGATTGTCGGCGACAGCGGTTTCTGTGTCGATCGATGAAGTATCTTTTGCCATGTTTCGGAAGCCTCTGATCAGTCGGATGTCCGGGGATTATCGAAAATCGGATACGTTTGTAGTCCAGGGTTTCTTAAATAAGGTTAAAGTTCCAGCGATCGCGTTACGGTTCCCACGCTTTCCTATCTGGCGGCGGGATCTTTGCGGCGCTGATCAGGGCTCTTCCGCACAGGGTGCCCCCGGTATTTCCCGCATAACATTCTTCGGAGCAGCCCAATTGCGGTTACCGGTAACGCGGGCAAACCGCTATGTTGCGATATGACCTCTCAAACGCCCCCCGAAAATTCGAAACCCGGCCCCATCGCACGATTTTCCACGCCCTGCCGCGTCTGGGCTGTGGGCGCGATCCGCGGCGAAGCGGCAAAACTCCGCGCCCTGCATGAACGTCTCGAACCTCAGCTGCGACCGGGCGACAAGCTGGTCTATCTCGGCAACGTCATCGGTCGCGGCGATGCGGTGCGCGAGACGGTGGATGAGGTTTTGCGGTTTCGCCGCGAATTCCTGACCATTCCGGGAAACTGCATCGGCGATTACGCGATCCTGCGCGGACGCCAGGAAGAAATGCTGCACAAGCTGCTGGAACTGCAATTCGCGGTGAATCCGCGCGATGTGCTGCGCTGGATGGTGGATCAGGGCGCCGGACCGACGATTGCGGCCTATGGCGGGAATGCGCGGGACGGCGAGGTCGCGGCCTCGCAGGGGGCGGTCGCCGTCACCCGCTGGACGCAGAGCCTGCGGGCGGGGCTGAATGCCGCCCCCGGCCTGTCCTCGCTGAAACATGCGGCTTACACGGCGGATGGCGCGCTTGTCTTCGTCCATGCCGGCCTCGACCCGGCACGTCCGCTGGATGCGCAGGGCGACGGGCTGTGGTGGAACACGTCGGGGTTCGAGGCAATGGCATCCTCCTTCTTTGGCACCGAACGCGTCATCCGGGGGCTGGACCCGGCGCATCGCGGGGTCGTGGAGACCGATTATACGCTGAGCATCGACGGCGGCTGCGGCTTTGGCGGGGCGCTCTGGGCCGTCGCGATAACGCCCGGCGAAAAGCGGATCGACAGCCTGTCTGCCTGATGGGGGGTTGCGCGCGAATCTCCGGCGTCTGCGACCGTGCGCAAAGGAGGCATCACGCAATAAGTGTGATTCCTGTCACACAAATGCCCCATTTCGGTGCTTTAACGCCGCCATCCGGTGCCCCACATGCATACGGACTCCCGATCCACCGACGGCGCGGCGAAAAAATCGTGAGGCCGGATATTCAGGACAGACATCATGAGACGCACAGGCACCTCGATCAGACTGACCCTCGCCGCCCTCGGCACGATCGCCCTGTTCGGCGCTGCCACCGCTGCCGGGATCGACCGCAGCGCGGAGATGAAGGAATCCGGCATTACCGTCGAGCACAGGCCCACAGGTATCGCGCCGACGGCAACATTCGCCGAGACGGAAAGATCAACCCCGCTCGACTGACCGGAAATTTGCCGGCCATTGCTCGGTCACCGAAGGTTGTAAAAACTGATCATGTTGTCATGGACCAGCTTGCGCTTGATCTCGTCGGAGAAATCGCTGCTTTCAAGAAAGTCCGGCAGCTCGCTGGTCAGGTCCTCTTCCGTCGGTTCGTGCGGATAGTCTGACGCGTATAAAATGCGGTCCGGCCCGATCGCATCGATGGTGTATTTGAGGTTTGCCTCGCCCAGTTCCATCGCAACCCAGAAATTGTCGCCTTCGCGCAGGTAATCCGACGGCCGCTTTTTCAGTTTCTGGCGGCTGGCCGCGCCGAAGACGGAATCGTATTCGTAATCCAGGCGGTCCATCATGAACGGCACCCAGGTCGCACCTCCCTCGAGGAACGCGATCTTTAGCTTTGGGAAGGCGTCCCACACGCCGGAGAACACAATGTCGGTCAGCTGGATCATTAGCGGGAACGGATGCTCCAGGGTATGGACTTTCACGAAGTCCCGGAAGTGATCGAACCCCATGCCGCGGCTCGGCCCGCCATGGATGGCGAGCGGCATATTATGCTTTTCGGCCGCCTCGAAGATCGGCCAGAAGAATTCGTCGCCATAGGTTTTGCCGAGATACGTCTGCGACGGCAGCATCATTGCCGGGAACCGCACCCGCTCGGTGGCGCAGCGAGCGATTTCGATTGCCGCGGCTGCGGGGTCCTGTACCGGCACGATGCCGGCGCCATAAAGCCGCTCGTCCTTCGAGGTATAGCGATCCTCGAGCCAGTTGTTATAGGCCTTGATGGTTTCGACCGCCCATTTGGGGTCGGATATCAGACCCGCCCCCAGGCCCGCCGTCGGATACAGCACGGTGCCTTTGGCGCCGATTATTTCCAGCATCTCGCCCCAGACCCTGGCGTCGGTGTGGGTATAGCGCCGCGGTTCGCCGTCATTCGATGCCATGATAAAGCCGCGCGCCCAGCCGTCGAGGCTAGGCCAGACCCCAAAAGTCTTGAACCGCTGCAGGTTGGCGAAATCGCCCTCAAAATAGGACGCGATCTCATCGTCGTTTTCGAGCACATGCCCGTCGCCGTCGAAAACCTCGAACCCGTTGACTGCCATTCTTTCCTCCCGAATTTATCCGGTTTCTCTTGGAAAGAATTCAGAACCTTTCGTGAAGGAGTGTCAATCGCCCGCGCATATGCGCTTTTCGAGGAACGGCGACGGATCGGGATTGGACGAAACGGAATTTCCGCCTCATATTCTCACCCGTGACCTGCGGGATGGAGGCGGACGATGAGCGACGAGACATTCGAGAACGGCGACGAGACCAAGATCAACTACTATCACGCCCATATCTATTACGGCGATGACGATGCCATCCGCGAAAAAGCCGCCCGTCTGCGCGAAAAGGCCTGGGCCAAATGGCCGGGCCGCGTCCGCATGGGACGGTTCCGCGATACCGCCGTCGGGCCCCATCCGCAGGCGATGTACCAGATCGAATTCGACCACGACCTGTTCGCCGAGATCGTGCCGTGGCTGATGTATAACCGCGACGATCTGACGATCCTGCTGCACCCGGACGCCGAGGACGCGTTCCGGGACCATGCCTGGTATCCGTTCTGGATGGGCGAAAAACTCGACCTGCGGCTGGACTTCCTGCGCCAGGGCGGTCGGCAGGCGTAGATTGTCCGGGGGCCGCCAGAGCCCTTACCGGTTCCGAGCCTGAGCAAAGCGAGCCTGACCAAATATCGTCATCCCTGCCCAGGGCCGGGATGATGGATGTTCGGATGTCAGCAGAAAAGAAAGCTCAGGGCAGCGCCTAGCCGTCCAGCCCCACCAGCGACCGGGCGAACGCCTCGGCCTCGAACGGCCGCAGATCGTCCTCGCCTTCGCCGACGCCGATGGCATGGACAGGCAGATTGAATTTTTCCGCCAGCGCGACCAGCACGCCGCCGCGCGCGGAGCCGTCGAGCTTGGTGACGATCAGCCCGGTGACATTGCACATGCTCTGGAAGGTTTCGACCTGGGAATGGGCGTTCTGTCCGGTCGTCGCGTCGAGCACCAGCAGGGTATCGTGCGGCGCGGTTTCATCCTGCTTGGTAATCACCCGGACGACTTTCTGAAGCTGCTGCATCAGGTCGTCCCGGTTCTGCAGGCGCCCGGCGGTATCGATGATCAGGACATCCATGTTCCCGGCGCGGGCGCGGTCGATGGCCTCGAACGCGAGGCTTGCGGCATCGGCGCCCTGGCTCGTGGAGACGACTGGACAGCCCGATCGCTCGCCCCAGATTTTAAGCTGTTCGATGGCGGCGGCGCGGAACGTGTCGCCGGCGGCCAGCATGACCGACTTGCCGTCTTCCTTCAGCCGCTTGGCGAGCTTGCCGATGGTCGTCGTCTTGCCGGAGCCGTTGACTCCGGTCACAAGAATGATGTGCGGCCGGTGCGACGGATCGATCGTCAGCGGTTTCGCGACGGGCTCCAGGATGGCGGTTACCTGCGCGGAGAGCGCTTTGCGGATGTCATCCGCGGAGACTTCCTTGTCAAACCGGGTGCGCGCCAGTTCCGCGGACAGTTTCGCCGCCGTCCCGACACCGAGATCGGAGGTGATCAGCAGGTCTTCAAGATCCTCAAGCGCGGCATCGTCCAGCTTGCGGCCGGAGAAAATACCGGAAATGCCGTCTGACAGGCGGGACGAGGTGCGGCTGAGCCCTGCGCGGAGACGGGCGAGCCAGCCTTTCTTCTCTTCGGTCATGCTGCTTTGTGCGCGATCAGCGTGTCGTTGTCACGGCCAACGATTCGCGCCGATACAATGGCCCCGGTCTCAAACACCCCGTCGATGCGCACCTGCGCGAAATGCGGGGAGCGGCCCTCTCCGCCGTTGCCGCAATCCTTCTCGACCAGGACATCCGCGGTCGCCCCCATCTGGGCATCGAGAAACCGGCTCACCTGGACATCCCCTGCGGCCCGTAGCGCCGCCGCGCGCTCCTTGCGCACATTGCCGGGCAGTCGGGGCATCTTGGCCGCCGGCGTGCCGGGGCGTTCCGAATACGGGAACACATGCAGCCAGGTCAGACCGCAGGTTTCGACCAGCGACACCGAATTGGCGAAGGCGGCGTCGGACTCGGTCGGAAAGCCCGCGATGATATCCGCGCCGAACACCGCATCCGGGCGCACGCGGCGCACCCGGTCGACAAAGGTTTCGATATCCGCGCGGCTGTGGCGGCGCTTCATCCGCTTCAGGATCAGGTCGTCGCCCGCCTGTACGCTGATATGGAAATGCGGCATCAGACGGGGTTCATGCGCGATGACATCGAACAGGGCCTCGTCGATTTCCGCCGGATCGACCGAGCTGAGCCGCAGGCGCGGCAGGTCCGGCACCAGCGCCAGCAGGCGTTTGATCATCTCTCCCAGCCGGGGCCGCCCCGGCAGGTCCTTGCCGTAATCGGTGATATCGACCCCGGTGAGCACGATCTCGCGGTAGCCCTCTGCTACCAGCAGGCGCACCTGTTCGACGATGACGCCGATCGGTACCGAACGGTTATTGCCGCGCCCGAAGGGGATAATGCAGAACGTGCAGCGGTGATCGCAGCCCTGCTGGATTTCGACAAAGGCGCGCGCCCGGCCCTCGAACCCGGCAATCAGGTGCGGCGCGGTTTCGCGCACGTTCATGATGTCGTTGACGGATACCCGCGGTGTATCGCCAGTGATCTGCCATGTTTCGGCGGCGAGCTTCTCCTCGTTGCCGATCACGCGGTCGACCTCTTCCATGGCCGAATAACGATCGGGGTCGATCTGCGCGGCACAGCCGGTGACGATGATCTTTGCCGCCGGGTTTTGCCGTCGCGCGCGGCGGATGGACTGGCGCACCTGGCGTTCCGCCTCCGCCGTGACCGCACAGGAATTGACGATGATCGCATCCGTCATGCCCGCTGCCTCGGCGTGGCCGCGCATGACCTCGGATTCGAAGGCGTTGAGGCGGCAGCCGAAGGTCAGGATTTTCGGGCCGGTTCCGGGCGCGGTCATGACAACAGCCCGTTCGGAATAACACCGGAAAAACTGGTCGCGGCGGGCCCGGTCATGAAGACGCGTCCCGCGCCGGACGGCCGGTCCTCGCGCCAGTCGATCAGCAATTCGCCGCCATCGACCACAACCACCATGCGGCGGCTGCCAAGCGCACGCCGGCTCGCATTCACCACTGCGGCACCGGCGCCGGTGCCGCAGGCCAATGTCAGCCCGACGCCGCGTTCCCACACGCGCAGGCGCATCCGGTCCGGCGCCAGGATCTGGGCGACGCCGATATTGGCGCGTTCCGGAAAAACGGGATTGTGTTCCAGCTCCGGCCCGACAAGCGCGATCGGCACGGAATCGATTTCGTCGACGAAAAACGTGGCATGCGGATTGCCCATGCTGACCGCCGCCGGGTCGGACAACGGACCGCAGGCGAGGTCGAGATGAAGCGTATCGGCCTCGGCGCTGAGCGGTATGTCCTGCCAGCCGGTGCGCGGCACGCCCATATCGACGGTCACCAGCCCGTAGCCTGCCCGCGAAACGGTCAGCAGGTCGGCGCCCGTGCGCACCCGCACCTCGTCGGCGCCGGTCTCTTCGAGCAACACCGCGCCGATACAGCGCGTGGCATTACCGCAGGCATCGACCTCGCCGCCATCGGCATTGCGGATACGCATGAAGGCGTCCGATTCCGTATCCGGGGCATCCTCGATGATGATGAACTGGTCGCAGCCGACACCCGTGCGCCGGTCGGCAATCGCCGCCGCGCGGGCATCGTCGATCGCCACGCCATGCCCCGGTTTCCCGCTGCGCGCATCGATCACCACGAAGTCGTTGCCGAGCCCGTGCATCTTTGTGAAAGCCAATTCGGTCATAGCGCGGGTAATATGGCCAGACGGGGGGTGAAGTCCACTGTTTTAGGCCGCCGCCCCCTCGACTCCCCGCTGCGTTTGGTTAAATATCCTTCAGGAAACCAATAAAGCCAGAGACGGGGATAAAATCATGCAATTCGGTGTTGGACAGCCCGTGCCGCGCACGGAAGATCCGAAATTTCTGATGGGTCAGGGCCAGTATGTCGACGACATCAACCTGCATGGCCAACTTTACGGCTACGTACTGCGGTCGCCGCATGCCCATGCGATCATCAAAAGCATCGATACGTCGGCTGCCGAAGCTGCGCCGGGCGTGCAGCTTGTCCTGACGGGCAAGGACCGCGCGGCGGACGGCGTCGGCGAAATCCACTGCCATGTGCCGCCGATGGCATTCGGCGGCCCGCCCTCGCCCACACCGGCCCACCCGATCCTGGTGACCGACCGGGTGCGCTGCGTCGGCGACTGCGTCGCCTTCGTCGTCGCCGATACCGCCAACCAGGCGCAGGACGCCGCCGAAATGATCATGGTCGATTACGAGCCGCTGCCCGCGGTGGGATCGACCCGCGAAGCCGTCAAGGACGGTGCGGCGCAGGTCTGGGACGAGAACAAGGGAAACCTGTGGTTCGAGATGGACCGCGGCGATCCGGCGGCGACCGATGCGGCTTTTGCCAAGGCCGCCCATGTGGTCAAAGCCGACCTGCACAACAACCGGATTTCCGCGAACGCGATGGAACCCCGCGCGGCACTTTCCGAATACCGCGCATCCCAGCAAAACTGGACGATCTATATGTCGAGCCAGGGCACCCATCAGCACCGCGCGACCTATGCCGAGATTTTCGGCAAGCCGGCGACCTCCTTCCGCGTGGTTGCCCCCGATGTCGGCGGCGGGTTCGGCATGAAGGGCGGCGTGTTTCCGGAAGACGCCATGTGCGCCTGGGCCGCGATGCGCCTGCGCCGGCCGGTCAAATGGACGGCGACACGTTCGGAATCGCTGGTCAGCGACACCCATGGCCGCGACGCCGAATGCCTGAGCGAAATGGCGCTAGATGCGAACGGCAAGATCCTCGCCATCCGCGTGATGGCGGATTACGGCCTCGGCGCCTATCTGTCGGCCTCGGCGCCGGTGCCCGCCTGTATCGGTTCCATGGTGTATCCGAACGTCTATGAATACGAAGCGATGCATATTCATATCCGTGTCGTGTTCAGTCACACCACCTGGACCGGGCCCTATCGCGGCGCTGGGCGTCCGGAAGCCGTCTACGTGGTCGAACGCCTGCTCGATATCGCCGCCGACGAAATGGGGATCGACCCCGTGGAGATCCGCAAGCGCAACTATATCGCCAAGGAAAAGATGCCCTTCACCACGCTGGTGCCGACGGTTTACGATTCCGGCGATTTCGCCGGGATCACCGAACACGCGGCAAAAGTCGCTGACCGTCCCGGGTTTGCCGCCCGCAAGGCAGACAGTGAATCCCGCGGCAAGCTGCGCGGCATCGGTGTGTGCTCGTTCATCGATTTCGCCTCGCCGTTCAACGACCGGATGGAGATACGTTTCGACGAGACCGGCTCGGTCTCGATCGTCGCCGGTACGCACAGCCATGGCCAGGGCCATCAGACGGCCTATGCCCAGATGATCCATTCCTGGCTCGGCGTACCGTTCGAGAAAATCCGTCTTGTGCAGGGCAATACCGACACCGTCACTTATGGCCGCGGCACCTACGGCTCGCGCTCCATGACCATCGGCGGTTCGGCGTTGAAGAACGCGGCCGACAAGATCATCGACAAGGCAAAAAAGATCGCCGCCCACGTGCTGGAAGCGGCCGAAGAGGCTATCGAGTTCAGCGAAGGCAACCTGACGGTCGCGGGCACCGATAAATCGATCCATATCTGCGACATGGTGCCGATGTCCTACATGCCCATGGGCTGGCCGGGCCATCTCGGTCTCGGGCTCGAAGCCGAAGGCACCTGGACGCCGGAAACCGGTCCCAACTGGCCGAACGGCACGCATTTCTCCGAGGTCGAGATCGACCCGGACACCGGCATCGTCGACCTGGTCCGTCATATTGCGGTCAATGATTCGGGCGAGGTCATCAATCCGCTGCTGCTCGGCGGGCAGGTTCATGGCGGCGTCGCGCAGGGCATCGGCCAGGCGCTGATGGAGGACATGACCTACGATGTGGACGGCCAGGTCATCGCGGGCTCGTTCATGGATTACTGCATGCCCCGCGCCGACGACCTGCCGATGATCGAGACCGCCGATTTCGTCGAGGCCTGTCAGACCAACCCGCTGGGCGTCAAAGGCGGCGGCGAATCCGGCACGGTGGGGTCGACCGCCGCGGTGGTGAACGCCATCGTCGACGCGCTGGCGGAATACGGCGTGAAGGATATCGACATGCCCGCCACGCCGATGAAAGTGTGGCAGGCGATGCACGGCGGCAAGGCCGCCTGAAATAACGGCGGCAAGGCCGCCTGGGTCAGTAAGCTTAAGGAACACAGAAAGAATGGACGAACGGAAGAAGCGGCTGCGCGACATCATCGCCGCCAAATCGCTGACACGCGGGGGAGACTTCAAGCTCGCATCGGGGGTGACCAGCCCCTATTACTTCAACATGAAGCCGAGCGTGATGGACCCCGAGGGCGCGCGCCTGACGGGGGAGCTGATCCTCGAAGCTGTGGAAGGAATCGCGCTCGACTGCGTCGGCGGCATGGCGCTGGGCGCCGTGCCGGTGGTGACCGCCGTCGCACAGGCATCCGCCGGATCGACGCGTCCGCTGCCCGGGTTCATGGTGCGCAAGGAAGTGAAGGAACGCGGCACCGAGAAGCAGGTCGAAGGAAACATGGTTCCCGGCGGGCAGGTGCTGATCGTCGAGGACGTCACCACCACCGGCGGCTCCGCAATGCAGGCGGTCGAGGCCGTGCGCCGCGAAGGCGGGGGGCATGTGCCGATCGTCGTCACCGTGGTCGACCGGCTTGAAGGCGCGGAAGAAAACTTCGAAAAGGAAGGCATCCGCCTGATTTCGATCCTGACGCGCGAAGATTTCGAAGACTGACCGAACAAGCCGGATCAGACCGGCGCCGAAGGGACGTATCGCGACCCGCCGGGCCGGATGTTCTGTCCGAACTATTTCCGCTGGTTGGATATCGGCGCTGACAAGAGTGAATAAAAAACGCCGGCGTAAGACTTACGCCGGCGTTTTCTGTCGGAACGGTCGCCCGAAACCCGGCAATTATCCCTGCATGTTGTCCCGGAACAGGCCGAGCTTTTCGTGCACGGGCTGGTCGGTGAAGCTGAACAGGAAGGCGTCGTCATCGGCTTCGTGGCGATGCTTGTACCAGGCGGGGACGACGAAGGTGTCCTTGGCCTTCCACTCGATCGTCTCATCGCCGATATGCGTGCGGCCCGAGCCTTCGACGCAGTGATAGACCCAGGCTGCCGTCGTCTGGTAATCGTCGCCGGCGAAGCCTTTCGGCAGTTTCTGCATATAGGTGGCGATGGTCGGCATGACCGGGCCGCCCGTATGCGGATTGATGTATTCGAGCTTGTAGCCATGGCGGACATCCATGTCCTGCGCCTTGGCGACGGTCTCGATCGTCTCGCGGATTTCCACATAGGGGTAGTGAAAGACCGGCGAGTTCGCCGAGGTCACCTTTTCGCCGAAGGGACGCATGTTGCTGCCGTAGCGGGCCATGTTGTCCCCGGTGGGACGGCCCTGCGGGAATTCGGCCTCGGGATAGGGTTCGGCAAAGACGGGACCGAGATCGCGGACCAACGGGATATCGAGTCCGTCGAGCCAGACCACCGGCACGTCGCCGTCATGGCCGTGATCGTGCCACACCCAGGACGGGGTAAGGATCAGGTCGCCGACTTCCATATAGGCCTTTTCGCCGTTCAGCGCGGTATAGGCGCCCGTGCCTTCGACGATGAAACGCAGGGCGCAGGGCGAATGGCGATGCGCCGGGGCAACCTCGCCCGGCATGATCAACTGGAGACCGGCATAAAGCGCTTCCGAAATCCGCGACTTGCCCTCAAGCGTCGGGTTTTCCAGGACCATTACGCGGCGTTCCGCCTCTGCCGCCGAAATGATATTCGCGGATTCAAGGATGTAGGGCCGGCAGGTATCGTAATCCCATTTATGGGGCGTTGCCTCCGTCACCGGTTCGGTGGCCAGCAGTGTGTGCAGCACTTCCCACAGCGGGGTCATGTGCTGTTCGGCCATGCGCCCATAGAAATCGGCGCGGGTATTGGTCATTGCGGGTTTTTCGTGAAGAGCCCTGCTCATGGTGTGTCCTCCTGATCCGTTTGCCGTCTGTCCCCGGCGCTATTGTCCCGCCGACAAGCTGTCGGCGCGGTTTCGGGCGATGTTAGCACTTTTGCCCGCCTTGCAACTGTCTGAATATAATCGTCCGTGTACGGACTAATCAAGCGAATTTCGTATTCCCATGGTGACGGGGCGGGGCCTTACGCGATATAGAATGGCCAAAGGGTATTCTGATACGCATGCGCATTCTCCACGTTCTCGATCATTCGATCCCGCTGCAAAGCGGCTATACGTTCCGCACGCTGTCCTTGCTGACCGAGCAGCGCCGTCTCGGCTGGGAAACCCATTGTCTAGCCCCCAAGTTCAATGCCATTTGTGGTTAGAGTTTCTGGCACTGGCGGT
>JAYOMI010000005.1:67473-77408 GCA_038120765.1 Rhodospirillaceae bacterium | reverse complement strand
CCCGAAAACAGATTGGGTGTTCCACCTGCTGATTGAAGCGATGACATCGCTTCACGATCCGTTGAAGACCCTATCCTCAATAGGATTTCATACCGACCCGGGCTAGAACGCGGAAGATCCTTATAACTTGGACCAGTTAGCTTCAGAGCCCCAGACAGAGGAACTGTCAAATTGAATTTCTTGATCCTTTGAAATCTTTGCTGTTGAAGGCGCTCGCTCTCAGTCAGGGACGCTTCTGTATACCGATCGATCTTTCTTATTTTTGGGTCGGAAGGAGTACGGACTTCCCACCAACCGGACAGGCTACCCATTCCAGTGGTGTTAATGTTAGCGTATACCCGTCCTGTCTTAAAATTTTCAGCGTCTAATCTTATTTTCAGGATTTTATCTGAAGGTTCATCCTCATCTCTATCTACTCCGAATAAAACAACCTTAGTGATGGACAACGGGGTTCGAGCGGTTCCACCGGAAAGCCTGCAAGTAATCACAACAAGCACAGGAACACCGGCTCCAGCGCCTAAGTTCGCAGCACCTATTGGGTCAAATCTCCTAACATAGAAGAAATCAGAATTCTGACCTTGCCTCGCCTCTACAACTGCACGACGAACCACTGAAAGCGGAATTGTCATTATGTCATTAATAGTCTGGGTAGCTGTTGATGAGCTTCCTCTATCCAGAGATAGAGGTAACCGACCAAGCACCCTTCCACCGACCCCTGCACAAGAGCTGGTATTTGCATTGACGACACCTGCACCATTAGACGGATCCTCAGAACAAAAGAAAGCTTGTGTAGTCGTAAAAGTTGCCCCAGCACTATCTGCGAAGCGGATTACTAGAGAAGTCGGCGAGG
Source organism: Rhodospirillaceae bacterium (assembly GCA_038120765.1). Classification (GTDB taxonomy): domain Bacteria; phylum Pseudomonadota; class Alphaproteobacteria; order MPNO01; family UBA830; genus CAXBCP01. The sequence continues at coordinate 76,558 of JAYOMI010000005.1, read as the reverse complement.
CGGATGAAACGTTTACGCCTGTTGGGTTCCGTTGCATCGCAGCAAAAGATGAACTAGCGAATAATACCGCGAGCACAAAACACAGCATGAATTTGAGCACGTTCATTTCCCCTAAAATTTCATCCCAAACGCCATCACGCCCGAATAGCCACTAACGATTTGCGCTCCGGAAAATGGATTGCGGACATTAGTCTCGTTGCGCATTAGAGTTATGGTGAGATAAGCGTTGTTACTTTCTATCTCGCTCGGAAGATACTTTGAAAAATTCAGAACAGTTGTCGCATTCCAACTTGTAGTAAGGCCGGTCCTGTCGTCAACGAGATAACTGTCATCCGTCCGCGAGTAATCGAAGTTCGTCGTGATGATAGGCAGAGCGTCGAAGTTAAGCGTCAAGCCCAGACCGCCACTGTGCCTGCTCGACTTTGACCGCGAAGTTATGTCGTTATTTTCGGACTTCCCGGCACCGAGCCGAAAATCTGTAGTTACCGGACCAAAGACTTGGCTATGACTAAAATTTAATGACCTATCTTCGGTGTCCGCCGTATCTCTACCAGCCTGCCTAGTATCGAACAATGTCTCGTTTAAAGATATCGAAGTGTTTGCGCTACCCCAGTCCCAAGTCAAACTTAAGGTATCTGATTCGGAAAAGGTATTTGGCAGTTCGCTTCCGTTAAAACTACTGTTCGCGCCGACAACGTCGGCGTTCAAAGTCTCAACCGCGCCTGTCTGCCGATTAAACGTGATCGCACTAGGTAAGAGCTGACGCAAGAAACCAATAGAGTTTGTTTTTTCAGCATCAATGGCCGATCTGAATTCTCCTAGGGACAAGGTCGCTGTTCCGTTCAAGCTCCTGTTGCGAGTTTTAAGAATGGATGGGATGTCGTCCACATTATTGTCGAACACCGTTTTTTCTAGTGCCAGATTTATCATTTTGTATGTGGCCGAAAAGCCATAGTCCCATGTCTCTCGATCTGCAGCCTGACCCGATTGAACAGACCGAAAAAGAGGTTCGACAAGTCGATAACCAAAGAAGGTGGTTATATTGGTTGCGTCACTTCGAATTGGATTTGCGGTCACCTTATATTTGAAAGCGTTACCCGTGGTCACGCCGACATCTATAGAGTCCCCAAATTCATTCAACTGATTGAGCTCAGCGGGATTAGCATAGCTCGAACGAGCAAAATCACTATCAACCGTAATTAATCGCTCGAACATCGAAAGTTGGAACGAACCACCACCAACGGTATTTTCCTCTCCCTCCGCGACCCCACCAACGCCAAAATTGTCGCCGGCATACTTTACCACATCAAGGAACGATCCTTTGATAGTTAAAGAATGGTCATTGGATTTTAACAAATCCACCGAAGCATTTAGACCTGAGCGTCTGTTTCGTCTCTCGTAAGCATCAATTCCACGATATGAGCCACGTATATCTTCCCCATAAATATTCGCAAATTCTAATTTAAAATTGTAATTAGGTAAATTGATCGAAGTAGAGATGCCTCGAGAAAACATTCCCTGGTTGACCAGATCTACTCCTCCATTAAGTCCGACGTCGCCCGCTTCAAGCGCGATGTCAACAAGGTCATTGTTATATTTGAACGCGCCCTTGGCTCTCGTATAATCGAGCTTCGATCCATCATTTTGACGTAGACGTTTATTGCCGTCGTCGGTCCACGTAGCTTCACCGGCAAAAGTTAGCTGCCAGTCATCGCGCTCAAACGTTGCATCTAGGTCAGCCTTGTTGTCCCAAGTTCGATCTTTAACAGAATAATTTTCTGGCCGGGGGCGCTGATTACTGTCGAATTTATAAGTCGCGTCACTTTGAAGGCTGTATTTAATATTCGATTTGTCAAAAATATCTTCTGTCGACTGTATTTTCTGATTGTAGATAACAGAATTCGTTAGACGATCTACGATTTTTAAGAGATAGATTTTTCTGCTCTCCGGGAAAGGCACTGTGATGATTATTTTTCCCGTAGAGAATTGAGCAAATAGATTTACCTGGATATCGTCGAGGTATACATCCAGGTTCGAGACGTCTCGCTCTCGCAAGAGTACCTCGATAGCGCCTGAGCGGATTTTTTGGATAGCGCCATCTCGTTGCTCTGCAGTCGCAGCTTGAGTGATCATTGGAGAAATCAAAAGAGTTGCTAGTGCGACAGATACATTCGAGAGCTTGATGTCAAAATTCTTTAACATGGTACTGCGTCATTCTAGATGGTCGGTCAGGGTTTACGTGAAATATAAATAATAAAAGATCTGCATTTCTGTCAATCCAACTGCCCGCCTTCCCTTAAAACCGGGTCACTTTTTTTTTGAGAGAGCGAAGGTATAACCTGTGATCTGCCCCCCCTTAACCGGGTCCATGTGCTGAGTTAGGTATTTGGCCTCTTGACCTTGCCCCGAACGTTGGACCGGCCTGAGGCCAAACTTCCCGTTCTTCAGACCATCGCGCGGCTGGGTTGCCCGATAGTCTTCATGAACTTCACCGGGGTTTTGTTCCCGATGGCGCTGTGCGGTGAGATCGGTGTAAGGCTCGAGCACGCCGATCTTCAACGTGAAGCTCCATCGAAGCATCTCATTCCGCATCGTCTGTCTCCGCTTCAATGTGGTCAGGCTCTGGCCGCGATGGATCGGGCGCACCGAGTGCGCGATCCACTTCCAGCGACACCACACGGCTCTCGTCGTCTAGATGGCTTTACGGCCCAGCCTCGGTTGGCTGGATCGATTCAAGGTCTTCGGCAAGGAACTGCTCTGCCTCATCGACTGGCGTGCCGGAAAGCGCGTCTATCGTTGCGTTGCTTACAGCCATGAACTGCTGAATTTCGGACGATGACGCGCCAAGCGTTTGTCCGATTGCGTGGATGACGCCCTCGTATTTCGACGGACCGTCGAGCTCCGCGACGAAGCCCTGCCAGATATTGCCTTCAAGAGCGTCACCGTCGTCAGCGAGGATGGCTGCTTCCAAAAGCCCTGTGTACCGATCAACGGTACCGTCCGTCACTGTCACGCCCTTTGTCGACAGGGCGAGCCGCACCAGCTGCTCCAGCGGACGGCCCGAATGCACGATCTCATTAAACCGCATCGGCCATCTCCTCTGCGCTCGCTTCCCGATATCCGGTCGCGCCCTGGTCGTCGTTGCAATCCACGAAAAGCTCTGGCGATTTCCATTCGTCTCGAGCCCGATAGATTGAAGCAAAGGCTCGCGCCATCCCTTCCTTGGCGGCGTCCGGTTTCGGCCAGTTTTCGATGTGGTAGGCAGGCGACAGGGCGAACGCGCTGGCGAAAGCATGCACGGTGAAGACGTATGGTGCTCGCGCCGGATGGGTGGTCCTGAACGTCGTCATATCAAATCCCTCCGCGCCTTCGCCGAGTTCGATTACGTTGCGGACGCTTTCATTGAGATGCTGGTAGATCCGACCAGACCGTCTCAGGGAGCGTTGCAATGCTTCCGCGTCTCTCTCGATCGAGTCGATCACCTTTGCCATTTCGTCTCGGCGGGCTATGCGCTGATCGCGCTCGGCGTCGTCGTGTGCTGAGGCAAGGTCGGCCCGTGCCGCACGCAACGCGACCCGACCAAGCCGAGCTAGTTCGCGTGCTTCGACGATCTGCCGGACCAGCTCCAAACGACTTGAAGCGTCAACAGAAGTTGCTTCCGTCGTCAGCCGCGCTATTTCCGTGTCGGCCGTTTCGATATCGCGCTCTAGCAACGCGATGCATTTCGTTATTTTGTCAGTTTGAGCCATGTTTGTTTGCCTTTCAGATTTCTCAGGAAAATTTTTAGTGCGACGCCCATATAGAAACAGGACGGGGGCGGGAGGGTGGATGGTCGGTTTCTCCGTGCCAGCCATGACGCGCATATTCGCGTAGGCGGCGTTTTTGTGATTCTCCTGTAGTCCGTGAATTCAAGCATGGACAACAACCCGCTGATTTATTGGCAAATGCCAATAACTTTGCATTAACTTGCCCGCCCGCCAGCGGCGCTGGGGATCGCCGCAGACGGACGGGCGCTGCGCGCGGCGACCGGCAAACGCGCGCACGATGAGTGTGAGAGAGATCACGCCGGCCCCAGACCCCATTTCGCATGGTTACCACCGGCGGGTTCGCGCACCCCAGCCAATCTCGATTTCTTTCTCGGACGGTAGCGGCTGATCTTCGGTATACAGAATCTGATATCGATTGCCGCGCTGGAACGCGCCACGCGGCTTGCGGCCAGCTGGCAGGAGCATTCTCAGCAAGCCAGCCTCGTGCAATTCCTTTACCGCGCGTGATACATCGGGTTGCCCCATACTACCCGCCAAATCGCCGAGCGTCTGCTGCGCCGGGTAGCAAATGCCGTGCACAGAAGCGTAGTGACCGAGTGCAGCCAAGACGCGCCAGGTGGTTCCGCGTTTGATGATCGGGACGGCACGGATCGGAATAATGCTGTAGTGCCGGCGATCAATTCTCATCCCAGCCACCTCTAATATAACTGGGTACAACCCCTACAAGTTGTACAAGTTGTGGGACTTGTAGTTGTTCCATGGTTGGCATCTAAAACAGGTCCCTTTCAGCTAAACGCCACGGCTTCCCGCGACCTTCCCGCTCTATCTTCTTGGCAGCTTCAAGCGCTTTGCACATTCGGCTCAAATTGCCAGCATCTATGGCAAGCTCGTCCGCCATCTCCGCCTGCGTGGCTGGACATTCAGACAGCATCTCAAGTATGTCCGCCTGCCTGTCAGCCTTGCCCCGAAGCTCTGCGCCAGCGGACCCATCGAGCTCAAATCGATGCTCGTTCAATCGAAAGCGCTTCACGCTCGACGCAGCCAACCGGCCCTTGGTGTGCAGAACGGTCTGGCCGCCGTCGCTAAGCAGCACCATGAGGTTGTCAGGAACGGCAGCTAGCGCGGTCGAGCCGAGGATTCTGTCGAACGGGTCGTCTGCGTTATCGTGAATTGACGCCTTCCGCGTGTGATGAATGCAAACGCAGCTGAGGTCGTGGACGGCAAAAAGCTGCTTAAGCTCAGCCATCGCGTCGGTCTCACCCTCATAGCCGCGCTCTGAACCGGGCCGTTTGACCTTGGCCAGCGTATCTATGACGGTGAGCTTCGGCCGTAGTTTCTTGAGCAGGCGTTCGAGCTGCTCAGCGCCGCCGTCATCCATTTTCGGAAACTGACCTTCGCAAAACAGGCGGATGCTCGGTTGCGAGCCCATCCAGCGGAAGCGCGCCTGTAGCATCGGCAGGGAATACTCAAGCGCGAGATAGAGAACGGGAGCCTCCGCGCTTACCTCAAACGCCAGCCATTCCATGAAGGTCGACTTCCCGGCCTTCGGTGCGCCCGCCAACAGGGTAAAGCCGTGGGGCATATGTTCGTGGACGGGATCAGGTGTAATGACGTCGAGCTTCGCAAGATCGGCCAACGTCATGCCGAGGCCATCACCGACCGGCTCCGCCTCGTCCAGTGCCCGCTTCAGATCGCCGAGTGTGTTCCCGTCCGCTAGCCAATCGACCACATCGCCCTTATGCGGCAGGTCAGGCAGCCGGCAGACACGGATCGACTCCGCGACTTCTTCCAGATTATCGATCAGCTTGCGTAAATGCTTTTCACCGGCATCGTCGTTGTCCGGCAGGATCACGAGGTCGCGGCCCGCGAAGTAGCTGTTTAGCTCCGGCCGCCAGTTTCCAGCACCGCCTGCGTTGCATGTCGCAACAAGGCCGAGGTCGATCAGCGTATCGGCACATTTTTCACCTTCGACCAAGTAGATCGTCGCGTCAGGTTTGGCCGCGATGGCCGGCAAGTTATACGACACGGGGACGAAGCTTTCGTCTTCCGACGGCTTCAGCCCGCGAGAGGTTTTCTGCGAGAATTTTTTGCTGCCGTCATCGTAATCAATCCGCGTCACAGTCAGCCAAGGCGACCCGTCTGCCAGACGGTAGCTGTAATCGGTTCTAAGAGTCGCTGAGCGCGATCTGGGCGCCGCAAGAGCATCACCTCCACAAACAAGCTGAAGCGCTTCCAGCGAGTTCTGAGCGCGTCCTGCGTGCACGAGCAAGGCAAACGCATCGCCGGCGACTTCGCCTTCGCCACCTTGACTGCAAATCCAAGTGCCCCGACCCTCCTTATCGTCGAAGCGAAAACGATTTGTCCCGCCGCAACCGGGGCATGGGTTGTGACGGCCATCCAGCAGCTTTTCGTCGATACCGTGCGAAGCAAGAACGGCACGCCAGTTTCCGTTGTGCCGACGGTGCACTTCTTCAAATGTCGGAGTGCCGTTCGGCGCGATTGCAAGCATCAGCCCGCGACCCGAGCTTCGCTCAGCCAGTCATCCAAATCCTCGACGCGATATCGGACAAGTCGTGCGTTGATTTTGCTGTATGCCGGACCTGCGCCCGTGTATCGCCACTGCCGCAGGGTTGAGGTTTTAACGGCTAGATGTTTAGCGGCCTCATCGGGCGTCAGCCAAATCGTCGTTTGATCGTCTTTCATGTACCATTCTCCGTGCGTCAATGGCAGGAGAATGCGTCGGTTAGTCGATTACGCCGATGTCACGGATTCAGAAACTGTGACACCGCTACCAGCCTTCTGGGAGATCGGCGTTGATAGGCGTTTGGTTCAAAGACTCCCACAGGCGGATGCGGTCATCGATGTCAGAAAATTCGGGAAAAAAACTAATGTTGTGATCGTTATCCAAGACGTCCTGCGCGGTTTCCTCACCTTTCGCCCCGCGTCTAACCGCCCACCTCCTGATCGTTCCTTCCGCGATTAGCTCGCCCTTTCTGGGCCCAGCGATATGCCGAATGTACTCGTTCAAATCGAGGATCCCGTCACTGATTGACTGGCCTGTGTCACGCTTCCGCCGCGCGAGCAGTAGCAGCACGCGTTCTTTATCGACGTGGGGACTGTATGCGGCGGGCGCCTTCCCGCTCTGCAGCCACCGGCCGAACTCAATCAAGTCCCAGTCGCGCGGACTGCTTGGCCGAGCGACTTCTGAACCCAATTCCTCCCATAGTGCAAGCGCCGCCAACCGCTCGCCTTCGTCTAACTTCTCGTAATCATCACCGGCCATCTTCACCCCCGCATATCTGCAAGTCCCACCACTCGAGCCACTTCCGCTTGATACCGAGCCTGTTCGACCTGCTGTACGTCTTATCCAGCGCGCCCAAGGAATGCGAGAGCATGATCTCCTTCTCACTGTGGTCGCCATCAGCATTGTCGATTGCCGTTGCCATGCTGCGCCTGAAGTCGTGAAACCGCCAATCCGCGCCGGTGTGATCCGGTACGGCGCCTAGCAAAGCTCTTGCGCGCTTAAGGTTGAGTTTCATTGGCCGATGTCCGCCGTCGCGAGAGAACACAAACGGTCCGTTATGCCGCGGGACGGCCTTCAGCAGTTCGACCATCCTATCAGTCAGCGGGAACGCATCTTCGCGCGCGGTCTTCGTGCGATCCTTCGATATCGTGACCACGCGTTCAGCGAAGTCGATCTCATCCCAGCGTAATTCTTCGATCTCAGACCGTCGCCGCGCTGTCAGGATCAGAAGCCGGATCGCGGTCGACTCGAGTACGTCTAGGGCGTCGACAGCGTGAAATAGACGGCCAAGGTCTGCCGGGGCGAAATACTGCTCGCGTGCCGGGAGCGCAGCGAACGTTACGTCGCGGACGGGGTTGGTTGTCACATCCTTCGCGTGGACGCTCTGCGTGGACAGCCAAGCGTAGAGGCTTTTCATCAGCGCCAGCATCGTCTTTGCCATGGCCGGTCGTTCTTCGCGATGCTCGGCCAGCATTGAGATCCAGTCAGGCGCGCTAATGTCGGCAGGATGAGAGTCTCCGACTTCCTGTTGAATCCACTTCCAAGCAGCGCGATACGCTTCGCCCGTCGACCGAGACCAAGCCTTCGTACCGGCAAGACCGCCTTCACGTATGCGCGCATATTCTTCGAACGCTATCTGTAGAGTCAGCTGAGAGCGACGTTCCATCGCCTCATTTGCTTCTCTCTCTTCGCGAAGATGGCGCAGCACGTTGATACCGCGTCGGGCCATGGCCTTGTACTCACGAGCGAGATCGCGTGCCTGTTCTAGACGCATGTTGCGTACGTCGCCAAGCGATAGACGGCCCTGACGTGAGTTCCAGAAATAGCTTTTGACACCGGATGGGTGGACGCGGACGCCGAACCCGGGGAGCTCGTTGTCGAACACCAGAAGATCGCGGCCATCTGGTCGGGGAGAAAGGTCGCGGACGACCTTGGAAGATAGCGTAGCCTGCATTAATAGCCTCCGTAAGGACTATACACGAACTACATCGAATCTACCCTGATTGACGATAGCTTTCTATGAAAATCAAAAAAAACGCAGAAAATATAGACTTATTGACACCTTCACACAGGAGGCTGATCTATGGTATCTTAACGCTTTGTTAAGCATGGCGAGCGGAAAATCGGGTCCGACGTTAACCAGTAATCGGTATCGAAAAGATGTCCATCTCAAAACGCACCGTAGAAACACTGCTCCACCTGGTCGAAGTTAAGCTCAGCTACATGCAGGTGAGCGATCGGGAGGATCAGCGCGAACTCTCCCAGCTCGAAAGCTGCCGCCGGGAGCTACGCGGCCTGATGGGGGCGGTTCCCGTCCAGAAAGGCCGGCGCGACGGCGAAGGCATCGCCGCGCACTAATCCTGTCCCTGGACGCGGCCTCCCGGCCATCGCTGGGCCGGGCGGGAGTCAGGCCGCCTCGGCCAGATTGATTCCCATCGCCTTTTCGACCGCGGGCCGCGCACCGACGGTCTCGTACCAGCGTTTTACATTCGGAAATTCTTCCAGCGCCACGCCCTGCCAGTCGTACCGTGCGGTCCATGGGTAAATCGCCATATCGGCAATCGAATAATCCCCGTGCATGAATTCGCTGCCGGCGAGATGGCCGTCCAGCACGCCCCACAGACGCCGCGCTTCCTTGGTATAGCGTTCTATCCCGTATTCGACCTTCGTTTGCGCCCGCCGGAAATGATGCGCCTGGCCGAACATCGGCCCGATCCCGCCCATCTGGAACATCAGCCACTGAATACTGATGTAACGGTTCCGCACGTCTTCGACCGGCGGCAGGAATTTTCCG
>JAYOMI010000005.1:44255-67463 GCA_038120765.1 Rhodospirillaceae bacterium | reverse complement strand
TTTCCGTACTTGTCGGCCAGATACATCAGCATGGCGCCGGATTCGAACAGCGCGAACGGCTCGCCGCCAGGCCCGTCCTGATCGATCATCGCGGGGATCTTGCCATTCGGGTTGATCGCCGTGAATTCCGGCGTGAACTGATCGTCCTTGCCGATATTGATCGCATGTGTGTTGTAATCGACGCCCAGTTCCTCGAGCATGATGAACAGCTTGCGCCCGTTCGATGTGTGCCAGTTATAAAGATCGATCATTTCATTCTCCCGTATTTCAGCATTTCATCCTGCGCGTGACTGCGCGTGTTCTTCCATTTGATCCCTTGTCGGCACGTCCATGCCCCGCCGAACCGCGGGACGCGCCCCGGTTTCCTCGCACCATCGCCGAAGATGCGGCCACCGCGCAAGGTCCAGACCGAACCATTTATGGAGCGCAATCCACGGATAGGTCGCGATATCAGCAACCGAATAATCTTCGCCCGCCAGAAATGCCGCTTCGGCAAGGCGGGCGTCCATGACATCGCACAGGCGACTGACCTCGCCGCCATAGCGGGTGCGACCGTATGAAATTTCTTCTTCCGGCGCATCCTCCGGGAACTGGTGGAGAAAATGAAACGCCTGCCCGAAACCGGGACCGACGCCACCCATCTGCCACATCAGCCACTGGACCGCGACCCATCTGTCTCTCTCATCCGGCGGCAGAAACATCCCCGCCTTCTGCGCAAGATAAAGCAGGATCGCGCCGGATTCGAACAGCGTCAAAGGTGCGCCGTGCGGCCCGGCCCGGTCTGTGATCGCGGGAATGCGACCATTGGGGTTTATTGCGCGGAAGGCGGCGGTATCCTGCTCTCCCTTCGTGATATCGACGATGTGTAGCGTATAGTCGAGCCCGCATTCCTCCAGCATGATCGACGCCTTGCGGCCATTCGACGTGCGATAGGTATAGAGGTCGATCATTGGGGCGGCGAAAATTCAGCCGGTTTCGATGAAATAGGCGCCCTCGTCGTCGCGTTTGAGGATATAGGCCTCGCGTAACTCTCCCCAGGCCTGAAGAAAATCGCGCCACGGCGTCTCCATGTGATCGTCGACCAATTCATGAAACTGCCGTGCGGTCGTTTCCAGGGTCGCTCTGAGTTCGGCGGCAAGCGGGCTCATTCGAAATCTTCCAGTTTAACGCGGTCACGGCCGTAATTCTTGATCCGGCGATACAGGATACGCGGAACCCCCTCGGGAATTGTTGCATCGATGCCGAGCTTGGCCGTCGTCGGCAGCCCGCCCTTTCCGAGCTCCCATGCCTTTACGCTGGGATCGATATGCTTGGCGCGCGCACCGGAAACGACAATGGCATCCGTGTCGGCCTGAACCCGGAAGGCGATGGCCCAATCCAGCTCGTCCGGATCGTGTATGTCGATATCGTCATCCGTAACCACGACATATTTGACCTCCGCCACCGACAGAAGCGCCATAACCGCGTTCTTGCCCTCACCCGGCCGCGTCTTGATAGACGCGATCAGCGCCCAGTATCCGCAACAGCCGACGGGTGCGCGAATATCCACCGGTTGCACGCTGGCGATCCGGAGCGCCTGAAGCCCTGCCGCCTCTGTCACGGGTGCTGCGAGCCAGTCGTTTTCCCAGGGCATCTGCAACATGTAGAATATCGGATCGCGCCTGTGGGTGATGCACTTGATCCTGAAAATCGGATTCCATTTCACGTCACCGGAAATCTGGCTGAATTCCCCAAAGGGTCCTTCATCCGCCGTCCAGCCGATAGGCAGCAATTCCCCTTCGAGCACAAGCTCGGCATCGGCCGGGACTTCCAGATCGAGTGTCCTGCATTTGACCATCTCGAGCGCCTCACCGCGCAGTCCGCCGGCCAGGGCAAGCTCATTGGTATCGATCGGTGCCTTGTAGGAGGCCGCGAGCATATCCAGCGGGTGGACGACGACGGCGATGGCGATCGGCAGCGGCTCCCCCTTGTCGAGAGCGCGCTGATAGTAGAAGCGCATGTCTGACGGCGAAACCAGGTCAATGCCCGTTTCCCGGGGCGTACGGTACATCAGCCGGTAACAGCCGACATTCGGCCCGTACTCGGGATCGTTCGAGACGGCGAAAGTCCCGGAAATATATGGGCCGCCATCGAACAGGTGCATCAGGGGCAGCGGTATCGACGTCAGATCGACGTCATCCCCCTCCATGACGACTTCCTGGCATGGAGCGGTTGTAACGGTGACAGGTTCTATCGGGCGGGAGGATTTTTCCTCGAACTCAAAGGCGACCCGGTTCTCGGTGCAACCCATCGCGATCGCAAGGCGTTTGCGGGTCGAGACAAGCGCGGTCGCGACACGCCAGCCCGGATATCCGTCTATGTTCTCGAAAAGGGTCGCTTCATCCGCTTGCTCGGCAAGCGCCGAAAGGTGACGGCAATCGACCGGCTTGGAAATTTTTCGCAGTTCTCCGGCGCGATCAAGATCATCCAGAAAGTTGCGGAACCCGGTATTGGCCATATTTTTGCCCTGCTGAATCAAGCAGAGAGGCTATCTTAGGAGCACTTCGGGAGTCCAGAGACACACACCGGGATTCGCCTTTAGAGACCATTTTCCGGTCCGGGCGAGAAAAAACCCCTCGCGCCGTCGCCGACCGAGGGGCCTTGTCTCAGCGGGCCGGGGCCGAGCGGCTATTCAGCCGCATTACCCTGCGACGACTGGGTTTTGCCGTACATGATTTCCCAGCCCTTGTCGGAAAAGGAATTATCCTTGCGGCCATGGTCTTTAAGGGTATCCAGGGCGGCGAGAACCTGTGGTCGGGCCCACATTCTATCGCGCCAGCGCAACAAATTCGGGAACTTGTCGGCGTCGATACCCTGTTTCACCGGATCGCGGAGCCACGGCATGATGGCCATGTCGGCAATGGTATATTCCCCGGCGGCGATCCAGTCCTTGCCTTCAAGCTGGCGGTCGATGACGCCATAGATGCGCGTGCCTTCGTTGATGTAGCGGTTCTGCGCGTATTCGAGCCGCTCTTTCGGCTCGCGCAGCGGGGCATAGGCATTGAAATGATGACACTGGCCGAGCATCGGGCCGACCGACGCCATCTGGAACATCAGCCATTGCAGCACGTCGTAGTTCTTGCGTTCGTCCTTCGGCAGGAATTTGCCGGTCTTGTTGGCGAGATAGATCAGGCAGGCGGCGGATTCGAAGACCGAGATCGGCTTGCCGTCGGGCCCGTCGGGATCGACGATGGCCGGCATCTTGTTGTTCGGGCTTATCTTCAGGAAGTCGGGCTTGAACTGGTCGCCTTCCTGGATGTTGATCGGGATGATGTTGTGCTCGATCTCCGCCTCGTGAAGCATGATATGCACTTTATGCCCGTTGGGTGTCGGCCATGTGTAGACGTCGATGGTCATCGGGATTTCCTTCCGCTGAATATTGTCGGGGCGATCATAGCGCGCTGTCGCCGCTGCGCGAAGGGCTGGGCGCAGGTCCCCTGGGAAAGACTTTTGCAACACGCATCCATAAAGGTGCAGTAATTGCCGAATTCAACGCAGATTTTCACCCCGGACAGGCTCCGCGGTCCAGTCCTGAGGCCGCCATTTCTGGATCCCGGCACGAGCCCGGGATGACAGGTTGGAGAAACCCTAACCGTCCAGCTTCCTGCGCAGGATTTCGTTTACCGCCTGCGGGTTCGCCTTGCCCTGGGTCGCCTTCATCACCTGACCGACGAACCAGCCGAGAATCTTCTCGTTGCCGCCCTTGTACTGTTCGACCTGGGCGGCCCCGGCGGCGATCGCGGCATCAACGGCGGCTTCAATGGCCCCGGTATCGGTGACCTGTTTCAGACCGCGTTCCTCGACGATCTTTTCGGGATCGTCGCCGGTCTCGAACATGAGTTCGAATACCTCCTTTGCGAGGCGGTTGGACAGCGTGCCGTCGCCGATCAGATCGACCAGCCTGCCGAGCATGTCGGCGCCGACTTTGGAAGCGGACAGGTCGGTATCGGTCCGGTTCAGCGCGCCGAACAGCTCCCCCGTCACCCAGTTCGCGGCGATCTTCGGGTCCCGGCCCCTGGCGACAGCCTCGAAGTATTCCGCCGTCTCGCGCTCTGCGATCAACTGCGCCGCGTCGTCCACGCTGAGCCCGTAATCGTCCATGAAACGGTGCTTCTTCTGGTCCGGCAGTTCCGGCAGGGATTCCCGGATCGCATCGACCCAGCTTTGTTCCAGTTCGAGCGGCAGCAGGTCGGGATCGGGGAAATACCGGTAATCGTGGGATTCCTCTTTCGAGCGCATCGACCGAGTTTCGCCACGGTCGGGATCGAACAGGCGGGTTTCCTGATCGATAGCGCCCCCGTCCTCGATGATCTCTATCTGACGGCGGGCTTCATATTCGATCGCTTCGCGGATAAAGCGGATCGAGTTCACGTTCTTGATCTCGCAGCGCGTGCCCAGATCGCCGCCCGGCCTGCGGACCGAAACATTCACGTCTGCGCGCAGCGAGCCTTCCTGCATATTGCCGTCGCAGGTGCCGAGATAGCGCAGGATCGAGCGCAGCTTGGTCACATAGGCGCCGGCTTCCTCCGCAGAACGCATGTCGGGTTCCGACACGATCTCCATCAGCGTGACACCGGACCGGTTCAGGTCGATCAGCGTCTTGCGCGGGTCCTGGTCGTGAATGGATTTGCCGGCGTCCTGTTCAAGGTGCAGACGGGTGATGCCGACGGTCCGGCTGGTCCCGTCGGCGAGGTCGATCTCGATCTCGCCCTTGCCGACCACGGGGTCGAGGAACTGCGAAATCTGATAACCCTGCGGCAGGTCTGGATAGAAATAGTTCTTCCGGTCGAAAATCGACACCAGGTTGATCTGCGCGTTGAGGCCAAGCCCCGTGCGGACGGCCTGTTCCACGGCGCGCTCGTTGATCACCGGCAGCATGCCCGGCATCGCGGCATCGACCAGGGAGACCTGCGTGTTCGGCTCTGCGCCGAACGCGGTAGACGCGCCGGAAAACAGTTTCGACTTCGACGTCACCTGGGCGTGGACCTCGAGCCCGATGACGATTTCCCAGTCGCCCGTGCGACCTTGCAGAAGGCTCATGCGTCTATCCTCTCATCAGCCAGGCGACGAATAACGTCAGCATCGAATATGCGCTGGCGCGGAACAGCCACAGACGGCTCATGCGGATCCAGTAGCCGCGCGTTTCCTTTTTCCGCTCTTCCGCGCCGGTCACACCGGACCGCATCGCCGCAAACTTGTCCCAGCTCAGTTTGTATAATTCGTACATCGGCCAGGCCTGCACACTGGCGCAGACGGCAAGCGCCGCGAGCACGCCCTGGTTTGTGATCGTGAAGACCTGCCAGCCGATCAGCCCCAGACTGACATGGATCAGTATGTACCAGACGGTCTGCATGCTCATGCGCGATCACCACGGCCCTGCCCTGTCTTCATTCGTCAGCGCTGCGCCGGACGGGCATCGAAGCCCGCGGCATCTTCCAGCGCCTGAGAGGCCCGGAACAGGGTTTCCTCGTCAAACGCCCGGCCGATCATATGCAGTCCGAGGGGCAGCCCGTCACCGGACAGCCCCGCCGGCACCGAAATCGCCGGCAGGCCCGCCAGCGACGCCGGCACCGTCAGCACGTCGTTCAGATACATGGCGATGGGATCGTCCGATTTTTCGCCCGCCGCAAACGCCGGACCGGGTGTCGTCGGCGTCAGGATGACGTCGCATTTTTCATAGGCCTGCGTGAAATCGCGGGCGATCAGGGCACGGACCTTCTGGGCCTTCAGGTAATAGGCATCGTAATAGCCCGCCGACAGCACGTAGGTGCCGATCAGGATACGGCGGCGGACTTCGGTGCCGAACCCGGCAGCGCGGGTGTTTTCATACAGTTCCGTCAGGTCGGCACCGTCTTCGCGGTGGCCGTAACGCACGCCGTCATAGCGCGCGAGGTTGGACGAGGCTTCGGCCGGCGCAATGATGTAATAGGCCGGCAGCGCGTATTTCGTATGCGGCAGGCTGATATCGACCAGTTTGGCCCCGGCGTCTTCGAGCCAGGCCTTGCCCTGGTCCCACAAAGCCGCGATTTCCGGGTTCATCCCGTCAACCGCATATTCCGCGGGGATTCCAACCCGCAGGCCTTTGACGCCGCCGTCCAGCGCCGCCTCGAAATCCGGCACCGCCATATCGGTCGAGGTCGAATCCTTCGGATCGAACCCGGCCATGCCGCCAAGCAGGATTGCCGCATCGCGCACCGTGCGGGTCATCGGACCCGCCTGGTCGAGCGACGAGGCGAAGGCCACCACACCCCAGCGCGAACAGCGGCCATAGGTCGGTTTCATGCCAACAATGCCGCAGAACGCGGCGGGCTGGCGGATGGAACCGCCGGTATCCGTCCCCGTCGCGCCAAGACACAATCGCCCCGACACCGCCGCCGCCGCCCCGCCCGACGATCCGCCCGGCACCAGCGGCCGGTTGTCGCCATCGCGGCGCCAGGGGTTTTCGACATTTCCGAAATAGCTGGTCTCGTTTGACGATCCCATCGCGAACTCGTCGAGATTGGTCTTGCCGAGCATCACGCTACCCGCCGCCCGGAGATTCCCGGAAACCGTGCTTTCATATGGCGGCACGAACCCTTCGAGGATATGCGATGCCGCCGTGGTCATAACCCCTTCGGTGCAGAACAGGTCCTTGATGGCGAGCGGAATACCGTCAAGCGCGCCCAGCGCCTCTCCCTTCGCCCGGCGGGCGTCGGATGCATCGGCATCCGCCAGCGCACGGTCCGGCGTCTCGGTGATAAACGCGTTCAGGTTCCGCGCCGCCTCCATGGCGGCGATATGCGCTTCGGCCAGGTCGCGCGCTGAAACCGCGCCGCTTTCCAGCGCATCGCGTGCCTCGGCGATCGTGAAATCCGTCAGGGCGGTCATTATTCGATGACCTTCGGGACAGAGAACATACCGTGCTGCGGATCGGGAGCATTTGCCGTCACGCGATCGCGAATGCCGCCATCGGTAACCTCGTCGGCGCGCCAGCGCAGTTTCATGTCCGCAACGGACGTCATCGGATCGACACCGGCGGTATCGACCTCGTCAAGCTGTTCTACCCAGCCGATGATGTTCGACAGCTCCCCCGCCAGCGTATCCAGGTCGCCTTCCGGCACCTTTATCCGGGCCAGACGCGCGACGCGTATGACAGTATCCCGATCGACAGCCATGTCGTTGAATTCTCCCGCAAAAGCGGGCGGAAACTATCACCGGTCCCCCGGATCGGCAAGGGACCGGAACGTCGTCGCTCGGGGATCGTCAAGAATGCTTCCCGTCGGCGCGGTCCTCCGTTATGAAGCGTTCCGTGATCATCGAACACATCCGCGAATTCGCCGGGGCTTTACCGCCGCGCGCCTGCCTGATCGGCCTCGATCTGGGCGACAAGACCATTGGCATGGCGATCTCGGACGACAGCCGGATGATCGCCTCGCCGCTGGACACGATCCGGCGGACCAAATTCACGAAGGACGCCGAAGCACTTCTCGCGGTCTTTCCCCAATACAATGTAGGCGGCGTGATCCTGGGTCTGCCGGTCAACATGGACGGCACGGAAGGCCCGCGCTGCCAGTCGACCCGCCAGTTCGGCGCCAATCTCGCCGGAAAAACCGACCTGCCCATCGGCTTCTGGGACGAACGCATGTCGACGCAGGCGATGGAACGTCACCTGATCGCCCAGGACGTTACCCGCAAACGGCGCGCCGAGGTGATCGACAAAATGGCAGCGCAGTTTATCCTGCAGGGCGCGCTCGACTTCCTGCGCAACTTGCCCTCTTAGCCCACCCAATCCGGACATTCACTTGCTCTTCGTCGTTGCCACCATTGCGCCGATCTTCCTGATCATCGTCGCCGGATTCTGTCTGCGGCGCACGAAGCTGTTCCCGCCGCAGGCCTGGCCCCCGGTTGAGCGGCTTACCTATTACGTGCTGTTCCCGTCGCTGCTGTTTGTCAGCCTGGCGACGGCGAAGATCGACGACCTGCCGATCGTAACGCTCGGGATCGGGGTTGCCGGTACGCCCGCGCTGATGGCGCTGCTGCTGCTGATCTTCCGCCCCGCCCTCAAACTGGACGGGCCCGGGTTCACCTCGCTGACCCAGGGCGCGATCCGGTTCAATACCTATATCGGCATCCCGCTGGTGATCGCGTTTTACGGGCCGGACACCATCGCCCTGGGCGCGGTTTTCATCGCCTTCATGGTGCCGTTCGTCAACGTCGTCAGCGTCTGGGTGCTGGCGAAATACAGCAGCGGCAATGCCAGCACGCTGGGCGCCGCGAAGGAAATGACCCGCAACCCGCTGATCATCGCTTGTGCGGCGGGGATTGTCGTGAACGTCTCGGGCCTCGGCCTGGCGGTACCGGTGGCGACTTTCTTCGAACTTCTGGGCCGCGCCGCGCCGGCCGTCGGCCTTCTCTGCGTCGGGGCCGGGCTCGATCTCGCCGCCGCCCGGGCGGGACGGCTCTGGGTCGGCCTGTCCGCGCTTCTCAAGCTTATCGCCATGCCGCTGATCGCACTCGGCTTCGCGCAGGCGCTTGGCCTGACAGGCGCCGCGGCTTATGTGCTGGTGATCTTCCACGCCCTGCCGACAGCGCCGTCGGCCTATATCCTCGCCCGCCAGATGGGCGGCGATGCACGCCTGATGGCCGGTATCCTGACGACCCAGACGGCGTTGGCCACCGTGACTTTGCCGATCTGGATTTCGTTGCTCGGCAACTAGCGCATTTTACCGGCGATTGCCGCATCGGTCGCTTTAGGCTCTAATCTCCGGATGAAGTTCGGAATCAACATCGCCCCGGCGGCGGATTCATGGAAAACCGTGAAACGCGCCGAAGAACTCGGCTTCGATTACGCGTGGTTTATCGATTCCCAGCTGATAAATGCCGATCTCTTTGTCTCGATGACAGCAGCGGCGATGAAAACCGACCGGATTCGGCTCGGCACCGGCGTGCTCATTCCGACCAACAGGCTGGCCCCCGTTGCGGCAAACGCCCTCGCCAGCCTCAACGCACTGGCGCCCGGCCGCATCGACATGGGTGTCGGCACCGGCTTCACCGGCCGACGCACCATGGGCCTCGGGCCGATGAAACTGTCGACGATGTTCGATTACATCAATGTGGTCGAAAAATTGCTGGCGGGCGAGACGGTCGACGCCGAGATCGAAGGCGGGATGCACCCCGTGCGTTTCATGAACCCCGAGCTCAACCTCACAAATATCATCGACCCGATCCCGGTCCATGTCTCCGCGCTCGGCCCCAGAGGGCGCAAGAAGGTGGCGGAGAAAGGATATCGCTGGACCAACACGGTCGGCCGCCTCGACCGGGCACAGGCGGCCATCGACGACATGAAAGCGGCATGGACAGCGGCCGGTCGCGATCCTGCCGATCTCGAGGCCAACGCGATCAGCGGCGGCGCCGTGCTGAAAGCCGACGACGACTGGGATGCGGATTATGTCCTGGCTCAGGCCGGGCCGCAATCGGCGATCATCCTGCACAACCTCGCAGAAGAGGCGGAGTTCGGATCCATCGGCCAGAAACCGCCGCCCGAACTGGAATCACTGGTCGCCGAGTACCTGAAAATATACGAGAAGTACCAACCCGCGAATGCGCGTTATCTGTCGAACCACAAGAACCACCTGATGGCCGTGCGGCCCGAAGAACGCCACCTGATCACCGGCGACTTTATCCGCAACACGACCGTATCGGGCACACCTGCGGCGATCCGCGAACAGATCCGCGCTCTGCGGGATATGGGATATACTCAATTCAGCATTCACGTCCGCGCCGTGCTGCCCGAAATGATCGAGGACTGGGCCGACGTGATCGACGGAGTCTGACCGGTATGGCAGCCAACCTCCGGCCTCCGCGGGCCGACCAGGCCCTGCCCGACGGCTCCGATATCGACCTCGCCATCTGACAAGCAGGAATCGCAGAAACATGTTTTTCGAACCCGCCAAGAACGACCACGGCCTGCCCTACAACCCGATCAAGGCCTGTGTCGTGCCGCGCCCCATCGGCTGGATCACCTCCGTGAACAAGGCGGGGGACATAAACGTCGCCCCCTTCAGCTTTTTCAATGTGCTCAGCTACAATCCGCCCTTCTGCCTGTTTTCGGCCGGCGGTCACGCCGAGGATCACGAGGAAAAGGACACTGTCGCCAATATCAGGGAAACCGGCGAATTCGTTTACAACATGGCGACCTGGGACCAGCGCGAGCAGATGAACCAGACCGGGCTCATTATCGACCGCACGCAGGACGAACTGGCCGAGGCGGGGCTTGAAAGCGTTCCGTCGACCCTGGTCGCGCCGCCGCGCATCAAGGGCTCGCCCGTCCAGTTCGAATGCAAGCTGCACGAAATCGTCGTGCTGCCGGGCGACAGCAAGATGTTCGTCCATCATGTGGTGTTCGGCCAGGTAATGGGCGTGCATATCGCGGATGAAGCGATCAGCGAAGACGGTATATTCGAGGTTGCACGGGTCAGGCCCATCGCCCGGCTCGGCTACAAGGACTATTCCTGGGTGGACGAGACAAACATGTTCCAGATGGAGAAACGGACGCCAGAGGAACTGATCGGCCAGCCGCCCCGGGCGGCGGAATAAATCCCGATGACCGACCTCGTTGCCGGCCCCCTAACCGGCATTCGCATTCTCGATCTGAGCCGGATTCTGGCCGGGCCTGTCTGTACCCAGCTTCTGGGCGATTATGGCGCCGATGTCATCAAGATCGAAAAGCCGGGCGCGGGCGACGATACGCGAAGCTGGGGCCCGCCCTTCGTCAAGGACGCGGGCGGCAACGACACCGAAGAAAGCACGTTCTATCTCAGCGCCAACCGCAACAAGCGTTCGGTCGCGATCGACATATCGCAGGCCGACGCCCAGGCCCTGATCCGCAAGCTGCTCGCCAAATGCGACGTGCTGATCGAGAATTTCAGGGTTGGCGCGCTGGCGAAATACGGCCTCGGTTATGACAACCTCCGCGACGAATTTCCGTCCCTTGTCTATTGCTCGATCACCGGCTTCGGCCAGACCGGCCCCTATCGCGACCGGGCGGGATACGATTTCCTTGCCCAGGGCATGGGCGGGATCATGTCGGTAACGGGCGAACCCGACGGCATGCCCGTAAAAACCGGGATAGGCATCGCCGATATCATGACCGGGATGCACGCATCGACCGCGATTCTCGCCGCCCTGCGCCACCGGGATGCCACCGGCATGGGCCAGCAAATCGACCTGTCGCTTTTCGAGACCCAGATTTCTTGGCTCTACTATCATGCCGTCGAGTATCTCAATACCGGCGAGGACCCGGCCAGGCTCGGCAATGCGCATGCCAGTATCGTGCCCTACGAGGTATTCGAAACCGCGGACGGCCACGTCATCCTCGCTGCCGGCAATGACGGCCAGTTCGCCGGTTTCTGTGCAGCGGCAGGTGCCCCGGAACTGGCCGAAAACCCTGATTTCGCCACCAACCCCGCCCGTATCCGCAATCGCGACACGTTGTTGCCGAAAATCCGCGAGATATTCCGCGCCCGCAGCACCGACGACTGGATAGCCTCGCTGGAGAGCGCGGGCGTGCCATGCGGACCCATCAACACCGTCAGCCGGGTGTTCGACGATCCACATGCCCGGGCACGCGGCATGGCGATTGAGATGCCGCATCCGCAGGCGGGCGCGGTGAAACTTGTCGCGGCACCGGCAAAAATGTCGGGAACGCCGGTGACCTATCGCCGGCCGCCGCCTGTCCGCGGCGAACACACCGTCGAAGTGCTCCGCGATATGCTGGGGCTGACCGCGAACGAGATCACACGGCTGCGGCAGGACGGTATCGCCGAAGGCGAGTAGAGTTTCATGCGAATCGGCAGGCGTTTGGACGCCTTGCCGCTCCCGCAGATGCCTCTTATAAACAGGTTTTAATGGCAGACCCGGCAATCAACGCGCGCCTTCGCCCCCCCAGAATGCATATTCTCGGCATGGAAGGCATCCCAAGGGAAGAGATCGAAACTCTCCTGGATCTCTCGGAATCCTATATTGAGCAAAACCGGCAGGACGACAAGAAAAGCGCCATCCTGCGCGGCCGCACGCTGATAAACGTCTTTTTCGAGAATTCGACCCGCACCCGGACATCGTTCGAACTTGCCGGAAAGCGGCTCGGCGCCGACGTGATCAACATGTCGGTCAGCGCCAGCGCCATCAAAAAGGGCGAAACGCTGATCGACACGGCGATGACCCTGAACGCCATGCATCCCGACGTCCTGACGGTCCGGCACAGCGATTCCGGCGCGGTCCAGTTGCTGAGCGAGAAGGTTACATGCTCGGTTATCAATGCCGGGGACGGCAGTCATGAACACCCGACCCAGGCATTGCTCGACGCGCTGACCATCCGGCGGCGCAAACAATCGCTCGAGGGTCTGACGGTCGCCATCTGCGGCGATATCCTGCATTCCCGCGTGGCACGCTCGAATATCTACCTGCTGAATACCATGGGTGCCCATGTCCGGCTGGTCGCGCCGAAAACGCTGTTGCCGACGGCGATAGAGAAACTCGGCGTCGAAGTGCATCACAATATGCTGGACGGCATACGGGATGCGGACATCATCATGATGCTGCGCCTGCAGACCGAGCGGATGCAGGGATCCTACGTGCCGTCGACCCGCGAATATTTCCGCTTTTTCGGCCTCGACCGCGACAAACTTGTGGTCGCCAAGCCGGATGCGCTGATCATGCATCCCGGACCGATGAATCGCGGCATCGAAATCGACTCCGAACTGGCCGACGACATCCATCGCAGCGTTATCCACGAACAGGTTGAAATGGGCGTCGCGGTGCGGATGGCATGCCTCGATCTCGTCACCCGGAGCCTGTCCCGCAATACCGGCGAGGACGGCGCATGACAGAGCAACTCCGGGCCTATGTGAATGCGCGCCTGCTGGACCCCGCAAGCGGTCTCGACCAGACAGGCACGGTTCTGATTGACGGCAACAAGATAATCGATACCGGGCCGCACCTGTTCCCCAGCGGCCCGCCGCACAATGTGAAGGTCATAGACTGCAAAGGCTATTGCCTGGCGCCGGGTCTGATCGACATGCGCGTTCACCTGCCCGAACCGGGCGGCGAACACAAGGAGAGCTTCGAGACGGCCAGTGCGGCCGCGGCGGCAGGCGGCGTGACATCGCTGATCTGCCTGCCCGATACAGACCCTGCCATCGACAATGTCTCGGTCATCGAATTCATTGCGCGGCGCGCGCGTGAAACAAACATCGTCAAGATCTATGCCTATGGCGCGATCTCGCGCGGTCTCGAAGGCAATGAACTGACGGAGTTCGGCATATTGTCGGAAGCGGGCGCACTTGCCTTCACAGACGCCGCGCGCGCCATCGCCGATACGCTGGTGATGCGCCGGGTCCTGTCCTACGCATCGACGTTCGATCTGCTGATCGTCCAGCACCCGGAAGAGCCGAGGCTCGCCGGAAACGGCCAGATGACCGAAGGCGAAATGGCGACGCGTCTCGGCCTCGCCGGCATTCCCGCTGTCGCCGAAGTCATGATGCTGGAGCGCGACCTGCGGCTCGTCGAACTGACCGGGGCGCGCTATCACGCGGCCCATATCACGACCGCCGCCGCCATCGACGTCATTCGCGCCGCAAAGGCGCGCGGGCTGCCGGTCACCTGCGATACCGCGCCGCATTATTTCACGCTCACGGATGCGGCGACCGAGGGCTACCGGACCTTCGCGAAAGTCTCGCCGCCGCTGCGCTGCGAGGAGGACAGGCTCGCCGTGATCGAGGGTCTCCGCGACGGGACGATTGACGTGATCGCTTCCGATCATCGCCCGCAGGACCAGGATTCAAAACGCCTCCCCTTCGTGCAGGCGGAGCCCGGCATCGTCGGGCTCGAAACGCTGCTGCCGCTGACGCTCGCGCTTCACAGGGACGCAGGCATCAGTCTTCTCGACCTTATACGCCGGCTGACCTCTGCGCCCGGCAGCCTGCTGCGCATGAAGGAAGGACGTCTTGCGCCGGGCCTGCCCGCGGACATGGTGATCTTCGATCCCGACCATGAATGGACCGTCGAAGCCTCTGAGCTCAAAAGCAGATCGAAGAACACGCCCTTCGACCAGATGCAGGTTCAGGGAAAAGCGATGTGTACCGTTGTCGGCGGCCGCCACGTCCACTCCCTGATAGGGTGAAACATGATCGATCCGATCAGCTGGTCATATAGCTGGCCTTATCTTCTCGCCGCTGTGACCGGCGGTTACCTGATCGGCTCGATCCCTTTCGGCCTGATCCTGACCCGGCTTGCCGGGCTGGGCGATATCCGCTCAATCGGATCCGGAAATATCGGCGCGACCAACGTCCTGCGCACCGGCAACCGGAAAATCGCTGCGGCAACACTGCTGCTGGATGGAGCAAAAGGCGCTGCTGCCGTCCTGATTGCCCAAGTGTACGGGCCAGACATGGCTATTGTCGCCGGCGCCGGCGCGCTGCTCGGCCATCTATTCCCGGTCTGGCTGATGTTCCACGGCGGCAAGGGCGTAGCGACGGCACTCGGCGTTCTGTTCGCTCTGTCGCCGCCGGTCGGCGGGTTGGCCTGCGCCACATGGCTGCTGGCGGCCGTCCTGTTCCGCTACTCGTCCTTGTCCGCCCTGATCGCCCTGGCGGCGAGCCCCGTGTACATGTCGTGGCTGGCCGATCCACAGCGCACCGAATTCGCGATCGCCCTCTCGGCACTGGTCTGGATCCGACACCACGGGAATATCCGGCGCCTGCTGCGGGGCGAGGAATCGAAAATCGGCGCATCGCGGAAGCCTTGACCGGAACCCGATTGCCACCCATCGTTGCACGATGGAAAGCGCGTCGAAACACCTGAGCGCCGAGGAACGCATCGACTGGTTACGGCTGATACGCACCAGATTCGTGGGCCCGCATCTGTTTATCGACCTGATAGAGCGCTTCGGCACTGCCGCGGCGGCTCTCGAAGCCCTGCCGGAGCTGGCGAGACGGGCGGGCCGGCGCAGAAAATTCAGCATCCCGGAACGCGGTGACATTGAGGCGGAGCTGGAGGCCCTCACGGCTGCAAGCGGGCGGGCAATCGGCCTGTAAGAACCCGACTATCCCGAGACGCTCGCCGCGATCCCCGATCCCGCGCGCTTGCTGTTCGTGAACGGCGACGCGGCGATGCTGAAACGCCCCGCCGTCGCGATCGTGGGGGCGCGCAATGCATCGGCCAACGGGCGTCGTTTTGCGGAGGAAATCGCGACAGAGCTCGGCGACGCGGGGTTCGTCGTCGTCTCGGGCCTCGCCCGCGGAATCGATGCCGCCGCGCATACGGGGGCGCTGCAGACCGGCACGATCGCGGCCGTTGCCGGCGGAATAGACGTGGTTTATCCGCCGGAGCACGAAGATATACAGAAGCGCATCGCCGCAACCGGCGCCTTGGTGTCGGAACAACCGGTCGGCACCCGCCCGACGGCACGGCATTTTCCCGCGCGCAACCGGCTTGTTTCCGGCCTCTCGCAGGGCGTACTCGTCGTTGAAGCCGCGCTCAAATCGGGTTCGCTGATCACCTCCGGGCTCGCCCTCGAACAGGGTCGCGAGGTCTTTGCCGTGCCCGGCTCGCCGCGAGACCCCCGCTGCAAAGGGACCAATGACCTGATTCGACAGGGCGCGATTCTCACCGAAAGTGCGGCCGACATCGTTTCTGCCCTGTCCCAGCAGATGTTCAAACCCCGTCATGTGCCCTCCCGGGCGATCATGGCGCAACCCGTTGAAATTGCGACCGAAACCGACCCGGAAACGGCGCATGACAAAATCATCGAATTACTGGGCGCGACACCAACAGGTGTTGACGAACTGGTTCGCGAGTGCCACATGTCTGCCGCCTCAGTGCAGAGTACGCTGCTGGAACTTGAACTCGCAGGGCGGATCGAAAGGCATCCGGGGAACCGGATTTCGTTGGTTTTATAAAGATTGCGGCAACCAACGGCCCCTATAGTGACGTCGCCCGCAAACAGAATTATCGGTGATCATGGACGTAGTCGTCGTCGAGTCGCCTGCCAAGGCGAAGACCATCAACAAGTATCTAGGCGCGGACTTCAAGGTCCTCGCAAGTGTAGGACACGTGCGCGATCTCGTCTCCAAGGACGGCTCCGTCCAGCCTGACGAAGACTTCCGAATGGTCTGGACGGTTGACCCCAAGGCGGAAAAGAATCTTCAGGCCATCCAGGATGCCATCAAGGGCGCGGATCATCTGTATCTCGCGACCGATCCGGATCGCGAAGGAGAAGCGATTTCCTGGCATCTCCAGGAAATCCTGAACGAACGTCACGCGCTGGACGATATCGACGTTCAACGCGTCGTTTTCCATGAAGTCACAAAAAATGCGATTATCGAGGCGGTGAACAATCCGCGCGGGCTCAATCAGGAACTGATCGACGCCTATCTTGCCCGCCGCGCGCTCGATTATCTTGTCGGGTTCAGCCTGTCGCCGATCCTGTGGCGCAAACTGCCGGGATCGAAATCGGCAGGTCGCGTGCAGTCGGTCGCCCTGCGCCTGATCTGCGAACGCGAAGCCGAGATCGAGGTTTTCAAGCCACAGGAATACTGGACCATCGGCGCTGCCTTCACGACGGTGAACGGTGCGACCGTGCCTGCGCGCCTGACCCATCTGGGCGGCAGGAAGCTGGACCGGTACGACATTAACAACGAAGAAGCTGCCAAGGCGACCGTCGCCGAGATCGAAAGTCATGGCTATACGGTCAAATCGGTAGAGCGCAAAACGGTCAATCGCCGCGCCGCGCCGCCGTTTACGACGTCGACAATGCAGCAGGAGGCCTCGCGCAAGCTGGGCTTCGGCGCGACACGGACCATGCGCACGGCACAGAAACTGTACGAAGGCGTGGATGTCGGCGGTGGCGAAACGGTCGGTCTGATCACCTATATGCGAACAGACAGCGTAAGCCTTGGCCAGGAGGCGATCGTCGCGGCACGCGCGACCATCGGCCAGGAATACGGCCATAATTATGTACCGGACCAGCCCAACACCTACCGCAACAAGTCCAAAAATGCCCAGGAAGCGCATGAAGCGATCCGCCCGACGGAGTTTTCGCGCAAACCCAACGAGGTCCGCCAGTATCTCGGCGAAGACGAACGCCGGCTCTACGATCTGATATGGAAGCGCGCGGTCGCGAGCCAGATGGAAAGCGCGGTCATGGAGCAGGTCGCCGTCGATCTCGCGTCCCCCGACGGCGGCACCGTACTGCGCGCTAACGGTTCGGTCGTGAAGTTCGACGGTTTCCTGAAGCTTTACCAGGAGGGCCAGGACGAAAGCGCCACCACCGGCGAAGATGACGAGGGCAACGAACGCGACCGTATCCTGCCGCCGATGAACGAAGGCGACATGATGAACCGTGGCGAGGTAACACCGGAACAGCATTTCACCAAGCCACCGCCGCGCTTCACCGAAGCGAGCCTTGTGCGCAAGATGGAAGAGCTGGGCATTGGCCGGCCGTCGACCTATGCCTCGATCCTCCAGGTCCTGCAGGACCGCAATTACGTGACGCTCGAACAGCGCCGGTTCACGCCTCATGACCGGGGCCGGATGGTCACCGCATTCCTGTCTGAATTTTTCGAACGCTACGTCGAATACGGCTTCACGGCGGACCTCGAAAGCCGCCTGGACGATGTCGCGAATGGCGACATGCAATGGAAAACCCTCCTGCGCGATTTCTGGGAAGCGTTCTCGGCCGCCATTGGCGAGACCAAGGACCTGCGCATAACCGAGGTGATCGACAAGCTCGATGCCGAGCTTGGCCCGCATTTCTTTCCGGAACGCGAAGATGGCAGCAACCCGCGCAAATGTCCGGCCTGCGAAGACGGCCGGCTCGGCCTGAAACTCGGCCGGAACGGAGGATTTATCGGCTGTTCAAACTATCCCGAGTGCGGGCACACGACGGCGCTGACGGTAATTACCGGCGACGAAGATGAAGACGCCGCCTTTACCGGCCCGAAAGAACTGGGCATCGATCCCGAGACCCAGCTGCCGGTCTCGATGCGCAAAGGCCCGTTTGGTGTTTACGTCCAGCTTGGCGAGGCGGTGAAGGGATCGAAGGAAAAACCGAAACGGCAGTCCCTGCTCCGCGGCCAGGTGCCGTCGGATATAGACCTTGATCTCGCTCTCTTGCTGTTGTCGCTTCCGCGTCCGATCGGACCACATCCGGAGACCGGCGAAATGATACTCGCCGGCGTGGGACGTTTCGGCCCCTATCTGAAGGTCGGCGACCGCTACGTGAAGCTGAGCAACGATGACGATGTTCTCACCATCGGTCTCAACCGGGCGGTGACCATCATCGCCGAGGCGCCTGCCAAGCGGGCGGCTAAATCGACCGGCAAGAAAATCGGCGATCATCCCGATGACGGCAAACCGATCGAGCTGCGCGACGGCCGTTACGGGCCTTACGTCAAGCACGGGAAGATCAACGCATCCCTTCCGAGCGACATGGAACCGGAATCGCTTTCGCTCGAACTCGCGGTCGAGCTGATCGCGGCCCGCGCCGAGAAAGTCGGCTCCAAGCCCAAGAAGGCCAAAGCCAAGAAGGCGAAGAAAGCCAAAGGCAAGGCAAAGGGAAAAGCGAAGACCAAAGGCAAGTCGAAAGCAAAAGCCACAACGGCGACAGCCAAGCCTGCGGCGGATACCGACGCAGAGCCGACGGCAAGCGAAAAGGCGTGACACGGATCGCGATCTACCGCCGGTGAGCAAGTCGCCCGCCGATATCCCCTTTCCGACCAAAGAACAGGTGCTGGAATTCGTCCGCGGCCATAAAGGGCCCGTC
Organism: Rhodospirillaceae bacterium; assembly: GCA_038120765.1. GTDB lineage: Bacteria > Pseudomonadota > Alphaproteobacteria > MPNO01 > UBA830 > CAXBCP01. Next base: position 48,625 of record JAYOMI010000005.1, on the reverse strand, counting down.
GGAAAGCGCGAAATCGCGCGCGCCTTCAATATACGCGGCACGGACCGCGCCCGGCTCAACGCCCTCCTCCGCGACCTGCGTGACGAGGGAACCCTGGACAAGGGGCGCGGCAAGCGTTTCGCGAAACCCGGCACGCTGCCCGGCGTGGGCGTCATTGAAGTCACCGGCATCGATCGCGACGGCGATCCGGTTGCACGCCCGGTCACCTGGGACAGCGAGGGCCCGCCCCCTGCGGTTTTCCTGAGTACGGAACGCAAGGGTCCTGCCCCGGCAGTCGGCGACAGGATACTTGCCCGGCTCGCACCATCGGACGACGGCACCTATACCGCCCGCGTCATCAAGCTTCTACAGGCAGCGCCGCAGCGGGTCCTCGGCATCTTCCAGATGGTCGGCGGCAAAGACCGGGTGATCCCGACAAACCGGCGAATTCGCACAGAATTCGCGATCCCGCCCGGGGCGGAGAACGGCGCGTCCCGGGGAGACCTGGTCGAAGCGCAGGCGACCGGCGGACGCAGCTTCGGACTGCCGGAAGCCCGCATCGCAGAGGTCATAGGAGATGCAACCGGCCCGCGCGCGCCCAGCCTGATCGCCATCCACGCCAACGACATACCGGTCGATTTTTCACCTGGGGCCCTGGCGGACGCCGAAGCGGCAAAACCTGTTACACCGGACGGGCGTACCGATCTGCGACAGATTCCGCTGGTCACTATCGACGGTGCAGATGCCAGGGATTTCGACGATGCCGTCTGGGCCGAACCGGACCCGGACGGAAAGAATAAGGGCGGCTGGCACCTTCTGGTCGCGATTGCCGACGTGTCCTGGTACGTCCGCGCCGGCAAACCGCTGGACAAGGATGCGCATGAACGGGGCAACTCGGTATATTTCCCGGACCGCGTGGTCCCCATGCTGCCCGAAGCCCTGTCGAACGGTCTGTGCTCGCTTGTCCCGAACGAAGACCGGGGTTGCCTCGCGGTCCATATGTGGATCGATGCCGACGGCAACATGAAACGTCACGAATTCATCCGCGGCATCATGCGGTCCGCGGCGAGACTGACCTACGAGCAGGTCCAGGCGGCGCGGGACGGTACGCCGGACGATACCACCGGACCGTTGCTCGAAGGCGTCATAGCACCGCTCTACGGGGCCTTTGAAGCCCTGCAATCCGCACGGATCCGCCGCGGCACGATCGATCTCGACCTGCCCGAACGCAAGGTGAAGCTGGACGCCAAAGGGAATGTTGCCGCGATCGAGCCCGTGCAGCGGCTCGACAGCCACCGGTTGATCGAGGAATTCATGATTTCCGCCAATGTCGCAGCGGCGGAAGCCCTGGAAGACAAGGATGCGCCCTGCATGTTCCGCGTTCATGACCAGCCGTCGCCCGAAAAGGTCGAAGGCCTGCGCGAGGTCCTGTCATCGGTGGGCGTAAAACTGGCAAAGGGTCAGGTGATCAGGCCGGAGGTTTTCCAGCGCATCGTCGCACATGTCATCGGCAAACCCGAAGCGCAGACGGTTAATATGGCCGTGCTCCGGTCTCAGGCACAGGCGGAATATAGCCCGGCCAATCTGGGTCATTTCGGCCTGGCGCTCCGGCGTTATGCCCATTTCACCTCACCCATCCGGCGGTATTCGGACCTTCTGGTGCATCGTTCGCTGATATCGGCATATGGTCTTGGCAAGGACGGCCTCTCTCCGGACGATGGCGACCGGTTCGCGGAACTCGGCAAGCATATATCGGCCACGGAGCGCCGCGCCGTCGATGCGGAGCGGGAAGCCGTGGACAGGTTCACGACGATTTTTCTCTCCGACAAGGTCGGCGCCGAATTCGCCGCGCGGATCAACGGCACGCATCGCGCCGGGCTCTTCGTCACCCTGACCGAAACCGGCGCAGACGGGCTGGTACCGATGTCGATGATGGGCGACGACCGCTTCGATTACGACGAACAGCGCCAGGTGATCAAAGGCCGCAATTCCGGCGTGACATACCACATAGGCGATCCGGTCACGGTTATTCTCGAAGAGGCGAATGTTCACACAGGCTCAATGGCGTTTTCGCTTTCAAAGGCCCGTCGAAAACAGGGTACGCGGGATCGCGCTGCGCAGGGACGGAGCGCAAGGAACTCCCGCGGGCCCCGCGGCGCTCGGGACGACGCGGCCGGGAAACCGCAGACTCCGAACAAGCCGCGCAGAAAGGGCCCCAAAAAGGCCAACAAGAACAAAGGAAAACGCAGGGCTCCTTCAAAATCTCCACGCTAACGAAAAGTTAATTCGCATTCCTTAAAGACATCGTTAGTTTAGGGGTCATCTGAGCGGCTTTGGCCGCCACACACCAGTTGAACGCGGAAAAAATGCGCATCAACGCGACGGATAACACGAACACCGGGCGGACCCCGCCCGCAGAGCCGTTCAGCACCTGGCGGAAGCAGCCCCGAATTTTCGCCGCGATGACAATCAGTCTGCTTCTCGTCGCAGCCGCCTGTGTCGCACCGACGTCGGAAGCGCCGGAAGCCGGAAGCGACCGGCTGGTGCTTGAAACCGCCTTTAAAAATATCGGGCTCAGATATGCCGGGGAGGTCTCCACCAGGACCGTGTCCCTTGCCGGGTTGAAAGCCCTGTCAGGTAGCGAAACGCTGCTGAGCATCGACGACAAGACCGGCACTATCGGGCTGACCTATGAAAACCGGACCGTCGGCGAATGGCAGATACCCGCCGATAATGACCATGACGCCTGGGCGGCGGTCATCGCCGATGTGCTGGAAAAGACCCGTCAGGAGACGCCGGCGTTCGACGCGCAGGATCATGAACTGGTTCTGGCGAAATTTTTCCGCGGCGCGCTGTCCAAGCTGGATCGCTACACCCGCTATGCGACCCCGTCGCAGGCCAGAGAGACCCGCGCGAGGCGCGAGGGGTTCGGGGGTCTGGGTATTTCGATCCGCTATGAAGAGGGCGAGGTCTATGTCGAGAAGGTCCATGCAGGCACGCCCGCGGCGAAAGCCGGACTGCAAGCGGGCGACCGGATCACCCATGTCGGGGGTTTGTTGCTTACCGGGCTGACCCAGACGGCGGCAATCGGGCATCTGCGCGGACCGATACACAGCAAGGCGGACCTGACGGTCATACGCGAGAATGCGCCTGCACCGCTGAAGATCGCGGTTGTCCGGGCGCATATCATTCTGCCGACGGTCACATCGAAGCGCGAAGGCGGGATCCTGACGATAAGATTATCAGGATTCAATCAGGGGACATCCCGGAGCCTCGGCAAAGTTCTCGCCGCCGCCGAAAGCGCGGACTCAGCGCCGCTGAGCGGCATCGTGCTCGACCTTCGGAGCAACCCGGGCGGCCTGCTAAATCAGGCTGTGGCGGTCGCCGATTTTTTCCTGAATGACGGACGGATCATCTCGACGGAAGGGCGGCACCACCGCGCCAACCAGACATTCAATGCTTCCTGGGGCGAGCGGGCGACCAGCACGCCGATCGCGATACTGGTCAACGGCCGGTCCGCATCCGCGTCCGAGATCGTTGCCGCGGCACTTCGGGACCGGGGACGGGCCATCGTGATCGGAGCGTCATCCTTCGGCAAAGGCAGCGTTCAGACGATAATCCGCCTGCCCAATGGCGGCGAACTCACACTGACATGGGCGCACATGATCGCGCCGGCCGGCTTCAACCTGCAAAGCCACGGCATCATCCCCGCCATCTGCACATCAGCATCCGACACCGAGTTGTCGAATATGATGACTGCCATCCGCAGCGACGTACCCGCGGCGGGGACAATCCTGAACGCAGCGCTGGCATCGCGCTCTGCCATTCGCACCAATCCCGACCTCGCCCGGGAACGCTGCCCCCCGGCCCGGACCGAACCCCCGGAGGACCAGGAAATCGCCAAATACCTGCTGGAGCACAGATCGCTGTACACCAGGGCGCTCAGGGACGGTGGCGCTGCGATCGCGGAACGCTGATTTTCGACCTCCAGGACCAGCAAATCCTTGACAGACGGGGCTGAACCGGTCAGTTTCCCGCAAATTTTCAGGTCCTGCTTTTCAGGAGAAATAGAATGGCCAAAACAAACACGATCGTCGTCAAACTGCTGAGTACCGCGGATACCGGCTATTTCTATGTTGCGAAGAAAAACCCGCGCACACAGACCGAAAAGCTCGAATTCCGGAAATACGATCCGGTCGCACGCAAGCACGTTGCGTTCAAGGAAGCGAAGATCAAATAGGCTTTCAGCCGGTTAATTGCAAAACGCCGCCCATTGGGCGGCGTTTTTCGTCTTAAGAGATATTCCCGGCGGATATCCAATTGTCAGGCCCGCACGGCCTTCGGAACCGGATCAGGTTCTGCCGGCAGATCGGCAGCCACCGCGACCCGGT
>JAYOMI010000005.1:42235-44245 GCA_038120765.1 Rhodospirillaceae bacterium | reverse complement strand
ACTGCGGAACGCCCTTCGACGTTCGGCATGAGAACCACGAATTCCTCGCAACCCAGCCGGATTGCCGTATCGAAACCGCGAATACCACTCAAAATACGGTGCGCAAGTCCTCGCAGGACCTCGTCGCCGGCTGCGTGACCGTAATCATCGTTCACCGACTTGAAGTGATCGACGTCCATGATGAGCACCGATATCGGCTTGCCGCCGCCTCGCAGGTCGCGTGACAGCTCTTCAAAATGGGTTTCCAGATAACGCCGGTTATAGAGGCCCGTCAGGCTGTCGGTCACCGCCGCTGTCAGGCTTTTTTCGTATTGTTGGCGCAGGTTGTCTTCAAACTGCTTGCGCCGGATCTGCGTCTTCGCCCGCGCGGTGAGCTCATTCTTGTTTACCGGACGCACCAGGTAGTCGTTCACACCGAGGTCGAACGCTTTCGCCAGACGCTCGGTGTCGCCGTCGTCGAGCATGATGAGGATCGGAGAATGGCGCGTCACCCCGCTCGAGCGAAGCTGGGAACAGAATCGGAGCACGTCGTTGCCGCCGACACGATCATCGACGAGGATCAAATGGAAATCGCCGTCGAGCGCCTTCACCGCTGCCTCATCGGTCGATGTCGAATGCACGATGGTATAGCCCTCTTCCGACAACGTCTCGACGATCCGCTGTGACGGGCCGTATTCATCGGCAACCAGCAAGACCTGTAACTTTGACAGATCGGTATCTTCCGGTGCCATGGCACTGTTGAGGCCGAATTGGGTAAATGTGGATTCGCGCGCGCCACTCGTCCATGGCACGCTTCAGGCGGACCAGCGAGCGTATCCGGGCAAACAGCGCAAGGTCGTTGACGGGCTTGGTCAGAAAATCGTCGGCCCCGGCTTCCAGGCCTTTAACCCGGTCGGACACCTCACTCAGCGCGGTCACCATAACGACGGAGATATGCGCGGTCGCCGGGTTTTCCTTGATCTTCTGACAGACCTCGAAGCCATCCATGCCGGGCATCATGACATCAAGCAAGACGATATCGGGCATCGCCTCAGCCACTATCTCAAGCGCCGTCGCACCGTCATTGGCGGTCAGAACCTCGTAATACTCGACCAGCAGCTTTGCCTCGAGCAAACGCACGTTGGCCGCTATATCATCGACGACTATTACCCGAGCTGACATCGTTTTCCCTTATTGTCCCAACACCGTCTGGATTGTCTCAAGGAAACTGTTCACCGAAATCGGTTTTGCGATATAGGCTTCGCAACCACCGCTTCGGATCTTTTCCTCGTCGCCTTTCATTGCAAAGGCAGTCACGGCAATCACCGGAATGGATTTAAGTTCGTCATCCGCCTTGATCCACTTCGTGACTTCCAGCCCGGACACTTCCGGCAACTGGATATCCATCAGAATCAGATCGGGACGATGTTCACGCGCCAATTGAAGCGCTTCGCGACCGTCTTTGGTCTGTAATGTCGTATAGCCGTGGACTTCAAGCAGATCATGAAAGAGTTTCATGTTCAGTTCGTTGTCTTCGACAATCAGAATTTTCTTCTGGTCCATCTTAATCCCTGAATTCGGAGGCCCACACGCAATCGCACAGCCTGATCCGATGACGCTGTATGTGGAAAGCAACTGTCAACGATCGTGGCCCTTCGCAAATTCGTTCTTCGATCCCGTCATTTCGGGACTTTCAGAGCCATCATCCATCTTATTCGTTAACATTTGGTAATGTTTCTTGGAAAGTCGTCCAAGTCAGAGGTTTATACCTCCTCTGATGGTTAGATTGCACGACCGGATGGCAGATTTTCCAGCGGATACCGAATGAGAATAGGAATCGATATTGGCGGCACGAAGATAGAGGGCATCGCCCTTGATGCCGCCGGGAGCATAGTCTTTCGCGAGCGCATTCCGACACCGGCAGGCGATTACGGGGCCATAGTCGCCGCCGTCGCAGCGCGACGAGAGCTCCTAGTACGAAAAAAACCAAACCACGCACCCGACCGCCTCCGATACCCCGCCCCCGAATGC
>JAYOMI010000005.1:24121-42225 GCA_038120765.1 Rhodospirillaceae bacterium | reverse complement strand
GGATCGGTATCCCCGGCGCGATTTCGCCTGCGTCGGGTCTCGTCAAAAACGCTAACTCCACCTGCCTGATCGGCATGCCGCTGGACAGAGATCTGGCGCTAGCGCTGGCCCGCGACGTGCGAATTGCCAACGACGCCGACTGCTTTGCCCTGTCCGAGGCGCGTGACGGAGCGGCTGCCGGATTTGCGTCAGTGTTTGGCGTCATCCTGGGGACCGGTGTGGGGGGCGGTATCGTGATTGACGGCGCGCTGCTCTCCGGTCCGAACGCCATTGCCGGGGAATGGGGCCATAATCCGATGCCCGGGGAGGTCCGGGCGATGCCTGTCTGCTATTGCGGACGCCCGGGATGCATCGAGACCTACCTGTCCGGCCCCGGCCTGTCAGCCGATCACAGGGGCGCTACGGGGCAGACATTGTCCCCGCCGGAAATCGTGGCGGCCGCCGAGGGCGGGAACCGCGACGCGGAGGCGACAATGGCGCGCTATGAGCGCCGCCTGGCCCGCGCACTGGCCACAGTGATCAATATTATCGATCCGGCGGCTGTGGTTCTGGGCGGCGGATTGTCGGGGATCGACCGGTTGTATCGCAATGTACCGGCGCTGCTCCCGTTATATGTATTCTCCGACACCATAAAGACGGTATTGCTGCCGCCAAAATTCGGAGATTCGAGCGGCGTTCGCGGCGCCGCCTGGCTCTGGCCCGAGCCTTCCCGAAAGCTTTGAGCAGTCCGTTCCACGGGAACGAGGTGACGGGTCCGCAAATCCAGTCAGATAAAGACCGGCAGGAATGTTATCTGCACACGGGCGGTTTGCCGGCCTCAAGTTCCCTCAATTCGGCGAGAAGCCGGAAATCCCCGAAATCCATCTCCATCATTTGCGCAATGCCGTTCCGGAAAATTTTCAGACGAAGCTCTGAACTCGGCTCGGCGTCGGCCTTGTCGGCATCGAAGAATGCCAGACTTACGCGCCAGGAAGGCCCTTTCTCCAGTTCAGGGAAGCGCGAACTGCCCGACTGCCCGTCCGTCAGCCGTTTCCCGACAATCGCATTGACGAACTGAGCGCCGCCATCGGTAAAACCGTCAAAAACCGTCGCGCGAATAATTCGGGGCGCGTCCCCGGCTGCATCCAGAACCTGCTTTGTATGGGTGGTGGGGAACATCGTGCCGGGTGGCAGTTTGACTGCCTTCTCCTCCGGCAGCGTGAATTCCGCCACTCCCCCGCTCGCCTCGAGCCGGGCCTTTCCCTCGATGCGTTCCGACTCCTTGTCGTTGAACAGGGTGCGCACAAGAAACGTATAGCGATCTCCCGCCGCGGCTTCCCAGGTCGATGCTTCCATCGTGACCCTGACGTTTTCACCGCCGGTATAGGCCACATCGAATATTGTCCGGTTGCTCATTGTCCAGCCGGTGCAATCGCCGTCCCAGCGGATCGCCATATCTCCATTGACCGACTCGATACCGCTGCCGCCCCGTGCCGACAGGAGTTTCATACCGTAATGGGCAGTATGCGGCGCCAGATCCGAGGCCATCGCCCCCGGTGCGACGATTATCAGAACAGCGCCGACGCAAAAACGACGCCTTCCGGGCAAGAACTGCCGGGCAATTTCTGCCGGGCAATCCCGGATTATGTCCACGAGGTTACGCAAATCCCTGTTCCACTGCCGTTCCTTTACCGTTCAAGGCTGGCACAGGTTTTGCATACCTGCACCGCGAATGCTTTCATCGACTGAATATGGTGTACGGATGATCCTTATGGAACAGGTTTCGGCTTCGCTGACCGCAAATGACCGGAATTAATGGATATGATCGGTGTCATCGCGTCACGCTTGATCGAAAATATTCCCGATGGAGAAAGCGGTACGGAAATGCGCAAGGATGCGCTTCTCGAACGCGCTTTGATGTATGCCGCCCAGGCGGAACAGCAAATCGCTACGCAGAACCAGCGGATAGAATACCTCCAGGATCTCTCCTTTACCGACGAGTTGACGGGGCTGTTTAACCGGCGCGGTTTCTCGGAGCAGCTGAAGCGCACGCTCGCCAGCGCCCGGCGTTTCGGGCACACCGGCGTGCTGATCTATTGCGACATCGACAGCTTCAAGGACTTTAACGACCTCCACGGCCATTGCGCCGGCGATGCCGTGCTGCGCCATGTCGCAGCCATCTCCGAACACTCATTGCGTGAGATAGACACCGTCGCACGCCTCGGCGGCGACGAATTCGCCATGATCGTGACCCAGACCAACTGGAGTGACGGGGCCAAGCGCGCCCGCACCCTGCAATGGGCGATCGAATCCACGCCCTGCAAATTCCATAATGAGAGCCTGCCGGTGAAGGTAAGCCTTGGCGTGGAACCTTATGGCCCCGATGATACTCAAAAAGACCTGATCCGCCGCGCGGATATGGCGATGTACTACGTCAAACGACAGAAAAAAGGCCCGCTAGGACGTGTCGCCGCCGAATAACGTCAACGTCGCAAAAATCCAGCGGCCCTAGCCGTCTCTCTTTGCCGATGGCGGCAATGCGACCCGCAGGGACAGTTCCTTCAGGCGCTCGTCATCAACCGATATCGGGGCGTTCATCATCAGATCCTGCGCCTGCTGGTTCATGGGGAACAAGATGACCTCCCGGATGTTCGGCTCATCCGCCAGAAGCATCACAATACGGTCGATACCCGGCGCAGAGCCGCCGTGGGGCGGCGCGCCGTATTTCAATGCGTTCAGCATGCCGGCGAAGTCGTTTTCGACTTCATGCTGTGAATAGCCGGCAATTTCGAATGCCTTGTACATGATTTCCGGACGATGGTTCCGGATGGCACCGCTTGAGAGTTCAACGCCGTTGCAGACGATATCATACTGGTAGGCAAGCACGTCGAGCGGGTCCATTGTTTCCAGCGCCTCGATCCCGCCCTGCGGCATGGAAAAGGGGTTGTGGCTGAATTCGATCTTGCCGGTCGCCTCGTCAAGTTCGTACATCGGATAATCGACGATCCAGCAGAATTCGAAGCTGTTCTCATCGATCAATTCAAGCGCCTCGCCGACCTGGGTTCGCGCCTGACCGGCAAAAGACGCAAAATCCTTCGGTACACCGGCGACAAAAAACACCGCATCGCCGTCATTGAGCCCCAGTGCCGCGCGCAAGGCTTCGGTGCGCTCGTCGCCGATGTTCTTGGCGACGGGACCGGCGCCCTCGCCATCCCGGAAGAAAATGTATCCGAGACCGGGTTGCCCCTGCTTCTGCGCCCAGGAATTCATCCGGTCGCAGAACGCGCGCGATCCGCCGCCCGGCGCCGGTATCGCCCAGACACGGACGTTTTCGTCCTTTTCAATCATGCCCGCGAAAATCTTGAAGCCCGAACCGCGGAACGTGTCCGTGATATCGCTCATCTCGATCGGGTTCCGCAGGTCGGGCTTGTCGCTGCCGTATTTCTGCATCGAATCCGCATAGGTGATCCGCGGGAACGGCTGGGGCGACACCTTGCGGCCGTTCGCGAACTCCTCGAACACGCCGTGGAGAACAGGCTCGATCGCGTTGAATACGTCGTCCTGGGTCACGAACGACATCTCGATGTCGAGTTGATAGAATTCGCCCGGTGACCGGTCGGCCCGCGCGTCCTCATCCCGGAAACACGGCGCTATCTGGAAATACCGGTCGAACCCGGCGACCATGATGAGCTGTTTGAACTGCTGGGGCGCCTGCGGCAATGCATAGAACTGACCCGGATGCAGACGGCTGGGGACAAGAAAGTCACGCGCGCCTTCCGGAGACGTGGACGTCAGGATCGGGGTCTGGAACTCCATGAAGCCCTGGTCGATCATCCGCCGCCGGATGCTTGAAATGACCGAACTCCGCAGGATGATGTTCCGATGCACCTTGTCGCGCCGGAGATCGAGGAATCTGTAGCGCAGCCGGACCTCTTCGCCGTAATCGCGATCGCTGTTCACTTCGAGCGGCAGCGGCTCGGTTGTGCCGAGCACTTCGCAGGCGTCAATACGCAACTCGACGGCACCGGTCGGGAGATCGGCGTTCTTCGTGTCGTCCGTGCGTTCTTCGACGCGGCCCGTCACGCAGATGACCGTTTCCAGCCGCAGCCCTTCGATTTCCGGGAAAATCGCCGATTCGCTGTCGATCACGCACTGGGTCAGCCCGTAATGGTCGCGCAGGTCCACGAAAAGCAGGTTCCCGTGGTCGCGCTTGCGGTGAACCCACCCGGAAATCCGGGCTTCTTTGCCGGCGTGTTCGGCGCGGAGTTCGCCGCAGGTATGGGTGCGGTATGCGTGCATGATCTGACCTTTGTTCGGATAAGTGCTATCTGGTGTTCGGATAAGTATCTTCTGGCGTTCGCCAGAGCGGGCGCGGGCCGCAGCGGGTTTTATAGCCTACGCTCCCGCGCTTCAAGTTAAGTTGGATTCCGTGTATGAGTACGTCATGAGCATAATAACAGAAACGACAGCCCTTGCGGCATTCTGCGAGCGGGCAGCAAACTTTCCCTTCCTGACGGTCGATACGGAATTTATTCGCGAGAAGACCTACTGGCCTGTGCTCTGCCTTGTCCAGGTGGGCACGCCCGATGAAGCCGTGGCAATCGACGCCCTGGCGGAGGGGATCGATCTGACGCCGCTTTTCGACCTGTTAGCCAACCTGAAGGTGCTCAAGGTTTTCCATGCGGCCCGGCAGGATGTCGAAATTTTCGTAAACCTGTCCGGAAAAGTCCCGAACCCGATTTTCGACACCCAGATCGCAGCGATGGTCTGCGGCTACGGGGATTCGGTCGGATATGAGCGCCTCGTGCGGGATATCGCGAAGAAGTCCATCGACAAGACCATGCGGTTCACCGACTGGTCGCGGCGGCCGCTGGGCGACAAACAGATCGAATACGCACTCGGCGACGTGACGCACCTCAGAAAGATATACACCAAGCTCGCCGAACGGCTGGATGCGAATAACCGCACGTCCTGGCTTGACGACGAGATGGCCATCCTGACCGACACCGCGACCTATCTAATAGATCCGCAGAATGCGTGGAAGCGGCTGAAGACCCGGAGCCGGAAGCCCAAATATCTGGCCGCCGTCCAGGCGCTGGCAGCGTGGCGCGAGAAAACGGCCCAGGACAACAACGTCCCGCGCAACCGGGTGATCAAGGACGAGTCCATCACCGAAATCGCCGCGCACATGCCGAAAAGTGCGGAAGAACTCATGTCCCTGCGCGCCATATCGCGTGACCGCGTCGGAAACGACAGGGCCCGCGAGATTGTCGCCGTGCTTGCCGAAGTACGGAAAATGGACGCTGCCGACTATCCAACCCCGCCGGCGGAACGCATCGATACATCCGATAACGGCCCGTCGATGGAACTGCTCAAGGTGCTGCTCAAGCTCAGATGCGACAGCCACAAGGTTGCACAGAAACTGATCGCATCTTCGGGCGACATCGAAGCAATCGCGGCCGACGATGCCGCCGATGTCCGCGCGTTAACCGGCTGGCGGCGCGAGGTTTTCGGCGAAGATGCATTGCGCCTCAAACGCGGCGAGATTGCCCTCACCGCCGACGGCGCCCGTATAAAGGTCATCGAAATTCCCCACTGACGGAGCGCGCGCCGCCGTCGGGCGACGGCAATTGACATCGCCCCGGGAGCACACATAATTGATCAGTATTGTGCGTATTTTGCTGGCCCTGCGCCCCATTAGTCAGTATTATGCGTAATTATCGTGCGGAACAACTCTGCTTTACGACAGGGAGCAACAAGAAATGAACCCTACACCCGATCACCGGGTAGTCGTCCTGGGCGGCGGCTATGCCGGTCTGACCTCAGCAGCGCGTATCGGCGAAAACGTCGGCGATGTCTCGCTCACGCTTATTGACGCGAAGACCGAATTTGTCGAACGGATCCGCCTTCATGAAATTGCCGGCGGCAGTTCGCCGCTTCACCTGCCCTATCACGATTTCATGGCATCGCGCGGCGGCAGCTTCGTACACGCAAAGATCATCGGCCTCGAACCGGACCGGCGACAGATTCTGCTCGCGCCGGTCGACGGCGGACAGGAAATTGCCCAGACATCGATCCCGTACGACACCCTCGTCTATGCGCTCGGCAGCTATACAGACCTTCAGACGGTTCCCGGCGCCGACCGGCACGCCGCCTGCCTCGACACGACAGCGGGCTCCGCGGCGCTCGGCGCTCAGCTTGCCACACTTGCCGGCACAGGCGGCACCGTTCTGATCGCGGGGGGCGGCCTTACCGCGATCGAAGCCGCATGCGAATTCGGCGAACGTCTTCCCGGTCTCAGAATCATCCTCGCACCGGGGCGGTATTTTGCGCCGGGCAACGACCCGGGCGACCTCTCGAAGGCCGGTTTCGACCATGTGGTCGCGACGCTGCAACGGCTCGGCGTAGACATCGCGACCGGGGCCCGCATTGCCGCAGTTCATCCCCGCCACGCCGAAATGGAAGACGGCACCGCAATCCCGTTCGATGTATGCCTGTGGGCGGCAGGGTTCCTGGTGCCGTCGCTCGCCGCAGACGCCGGCATCGCCGTCACGGAAAGCGGCCAGATCGTGACGGATGACACCCTCACATCTGTCAGTCACCCCAGTATTATTGCGGTCGGCGACGCTGCCCATGTGATCGCTGAAGAGGCGGGCAAATGCCGGATGAGCTGCGCGGCGGGACGTCCGATGGGCGAACTTGCCGCCCGCACTTTCGCCGCGCGTCTCAACGGCAGATCGCCCGAGCCGTTCGAATTCAGATACAGTTTCCGGTGCGTCAGCCTTGGCAGGGAAGACGGGCTTATCCAGTTCGTCGATGCGGCCGACCGGCCGGCCGCAGAGGTCTGGACCGGGAAACGCGGCGCTGTCTGGAAAGAGTATATCTGCCGCCGCACCCTCGCCGGCATCGGATTCGATACCGGTCTCGGACCGCCGCCGGATACCCCGCCGCGGATTTCCTGAGTTCAGACGTCGCCTTCGAGCGTATCGAAGACTTCGCGCGCCAGCGGAATGGTGATGCCGCGCTGCGTCGCAAGAGATGCCTGATTCAGGCGTTCGGCCAGTGTCCGCGCAGCCTCGAAGGACCGTTCCATCCGGTTTACGAGATAGTCCAGAACATCGGCGCCGACATCCATCTGCTGATCGGCGAACATCTTCATCAGCACAGCCGCGATAAGCGTCTCATCGGGCGGCTGGATACGGGTGTTCGGCGCCGCCGCGAGGCGCGATCGCAGATCGGGTAACCGGTCTTCCCATCGCGCCGGCGGGATCCGACTGGCAAACAAGACGAAAGTGCCTGCCGCTCCGGCCGCGTTGAACAGGTGGAACAACTCCTCGTCCCGTCCGGGGATGTCGGCGTCATCTACAAACACGGGTGCATCGAGACTGTCAGCCTCTGTGAGCAGGCCGGCGCTATAGGGCCGCGCCCCGGCCAGTCCCTGCCATACCTCGCCCATATGGGTCTTGCCGGAGCCCGGCGGCCCGGTCAGCACAAGCGCGTGCCCCGGCCAATCGGGCCAGCGGTCGATCCAGGCGACGGCTTCGGCGTTGGACGGCGAAACGAGAAAATCCTCCCGTCCCATCGCTGCGCGATGGCGAAGGTCGAGCGCGAGCTGGGTCGTCCTGCGTGCCATCACCGCGCGGAAGACTCGTCGTCTCCGATACCGGCCATCTGGCGGCTCCAGGATACCATGTAGCTCGCACCCGAAATAACGGTGGTCAGACCGGCCAGATACACCATAGCCTCGACCAGCCCCATGATATTCAGCGACAGGCCGAGCTCGGCCAGAACGATGGCGGCAAGGCCAATCTGCGTCGCGGTATTGATCTTGCTGATAATGAGCGGTCGCATCTTCACTTCGAGCCTGACCAGAAACAGGATAATGACCCCGCCGATAATCAGCACGTCGCGGAAGACGACAAGCAAGACAAGCCAGTTCGGCAGGTTTCCCTGCAGCCCGAGGGTCACATAAACGCCGACGAGCAAGGCTTTATCTGCCAGAGGATCCAGAATAGCGCCGAGTTCGGTGGTCTGGTTATTGCGCTTGGCAAGGTATCCATCAAGCGCGTCCGAAGCCCCGGCGAGCAGGAACAGGATGAATGCCGAGAGATATGCCGACTGCATCAGCAGGTATACGGTGACCGGCACCGTCAACAGGCGTCCGAGTGTAATCAGGTTTGGCAGATTCACCGGGCGGGGACCCCATCAGGCCTTTCATCGGATGGCTGCGATGCAGGAAAACCGGCATTGGACGAAACTGGCGCCTCTGACGCGGGAAGGTTCGAGCTGCCCGCCGGTGATATCGGCTCGGGTGCGACGGCCCTTGCCTGCCGGGAATCGCGCAACACCCAGTCTGCAGCACCCTGTTCAAGTACGAGGTCGCGCTGTGCAAGTGCGATGCGTAGCTGTTCGGCATCGCCGTAATAGGTCAGGCGCACCGATGCACTCCGACGGGAAATGGCGACCAGCTGCCAGTTCTGAAGGAACGCGATACCCTGCAACTTGCGCCGCAATTCGACCCATTGACGCAGATCCGCCAGCGCGACATCGGCGATCAGACTGGTTTGATTGTCGAACTGAATCAGGTTTTCCCGCTTCCAGTCCTCCTCTATCTGACGCGCCACCTGCATCGCCGCCCGCCCGATGACCGCTTCGTCGGTTTCTTCCCCGGCATATGAAAAGCTGCGGACCGAGGTACGTCCATCCGAGGTTCCGCCGAAATAGCGGGTGGCCACCGTTAACGTGCGCGCGCCGGAAACGGGGTCGGTCGTCACCGATGCCTCGGCGACCAGCACCGCGCTTGCGCCATAGCGCTCTGCGATCAATGCCAGTTGGTCCGCATTGCCGGCAGATGCCTGCTCTGCACTGATATCGCGAAGATCCGCCAGATCGCCGGCCGGCAGACGCACAGGAACTAGGCCATCCGAAGGGGGTACAGCCTGCCAGGCCTCGAACCACGGATTTGGATCGTCCCAGAGAAGCTTGGCACCCGCGAAATCGTATACCGGCAGCAGCAGCACCGGTTTCGAGCGGGTTTCCGCAAATCCTATCCCGCTGTTCTGCAGAAATTCGCGAACGTCTCCCCGACGAAAACGGAATTTGAGCGTTCCGAGATACCGGACTGATGACGTTTTCTCGGAGTCTATCTCGAAGCTGAGCACCAGCGGGGTAATCTCGGCGAGCGAGAGGGCTGGCAGTGCGTTGCGACGGTTTTCGGGAACAAGCCGGGCCATCAGGCGCCTGAACGCAATGTCGTGGCCGGCGGCAATTGCCTGTTCCCGGGCCACCGCCGCGGTATCCGCTGTCCTGTCGACATCCACGCCGCCGACCGTGTAGACGCTGCCTGTCTGCGCAGACGCGATGCCGGTGCCGGCCAGGGCAACGAAAATCGTCCCGATCAGTCCAATTCGGAAGCACGTGAAAATTCGCCGAGAGATTCGCGGGACGGCGTTCATTTCCGGTCGCGCATTCGCTATCCTGCGGGTTACGGTAGGGTTTTGATCCATCATCCGTTTAGTCTAACATTTTCAATCGAGGCGGCGCAGTCATTAACGGTCCCAGTTACAAAGATTCGGGCGTCGATATAGACGCAGGCGCAGATCTCGTCGAGCGCATAAAGCCCATGGCGAAATCGACTCTGCGTTCAGGGGTTATGGGCGGACTCGGCGGTTTTGGCGGATTATTCGATCCCAGAGCGGCGGGTTACGAGGATCCGGTGCTGATCGCCGCGACCGACGGCGTCGGCACCAAGCTGAAAATCGCCATCGATACCGGATGCCACGATACGGTGGGAATCGACCTCGTCGCCATGTGCGTCAACGACCTTGTCGTCCAGGGCGCGGAGCCGCTCTTTTTTCTGGATTATTTTGCGACGGGCAGGCTCGACGCCGGTGCTGCGGCCGATGTGATCAGCGGTATCGCCGAGGGATGCAGACAGGCAGGCTGCGCGCTGATCGGCGGCGAAACGGCGGAAATGCCCGGCATGTACGGCGATGGTGATTACGACCTCGCAGGGTTTTCAGTCGGGGCCGCGGAACGGGGAAATTTGCTGCCACGGGATGATATTGCACCCGGCGACCGCATCCTCGGGCTTGCCTCGTCCGGGGTCCATTCGAACGGCTTTTCGCTGGTCCGGCACGTCTTCGCCCGCCACGGCCTGGACTATGACGTAGAAACCGCCTTCGACAGCAAATTGACCTGGGGGGAAGCACTCCTCACCCCTACCCGTATCTATGTAAAATCCTGCCTCGCGCTCCATAAGGCAGGGATCGTCAAGGCGTTTGCACATATCACCGGAGGCGGCCTGACGGAAAACGTGCCGCGTATCCTGCCTGACGGAATGGGCGCCCGGATCGACCCTGCTGCGTGGTCCATGCCGCCGGTAATTTCCTGGTTGATGACCGAAGGCGGCGTTGCGCCCGCGGAAATGGCCCGCACCTTCAATTGCGGGATCGGCATGGTCGCCATCGTCCCGGCCGCTGATGCGGCAGACGCTATTGGCATATTGACGGACGCGGGCGAAACCGTCTGCGATATCGGCGAGATCGTCGCCGAAAACGAGCTGCCGGGGGATGACGGCGAGCGCGTCGCCCTGCCCGGACTGGATGTCGCATGGCCCGTATAAAGACGGCAATCCTGCTATCCGGGCGCGGATCCAACATGCAGGCACTGGTCGACGCAGCAAAAGATCCCACCTACCCGGCTGAGATTGTCCGCGTGATTTCGAATGTTCCGGGCGCCGGGGGGCTGGAACGTGCGGCACGGTCAGGCATTGCAACGACCGCCATCGACCACAGGGATTTCGACGGCCGCGCGTCTTTTGAGGACGCCCTTCATGCGGTACTGACGGCAGACGGGGTGGAGCTCGTCTGCCTTGCCGGTTTCATGCGGCTTCTGACAGAGGGGTTCGTCGAGCGGTGGTTCGACCGGATGCTGAATATCCACCCGTCGCTACTGCCGGCCTATAAGGGCCTTCACACGCATGAGCGCGTCCTCTCCGAAGGCGTGAGGTTCACCGGCTGCACGGTCCATTTCGTGCGCCCGGCCATGGATGCAGGCCCGATAATCGTCCAGGCGGCGGTTCCGGTACTGCCCGATGACGATGCAGATACGCTGGCGGCCCGGGTCCTGACGGCGGAACATCGATGCTATCCCCACGCGCTCCGCCTGGTCGCCGAGGGCAGAACAACTATCGTCGACGAAACTGTCATCATAGATGGCGTCGTCGGTCCAACGGGTATAGCCGTCAATCCGGATGACGGGCGGTCATAGCAAGCGTTTACATCGGCGCGGACAAAGCCGTTTTTCCCAGCTTCACCCGGGCGAAAATCCGCGCTATATCTGCGATCGAGTTTAATAATTGACCGTCAATTCAAGGAGTAACAGCCGAATGTCCCTCGACATGGATAAAGAAATCTCGCGGCATCAGAAAGACTGGGCCGATTTCGCAAAATGGGCGGCTGTCGGCACGGCTGTGGTGATCGCAATAGTCGGAATACTGGCGCTGACTCGCGTATAGCTCCGCCGGCAGACAGCTCCGCGCTTTCAAAGGCGCCACTAAAAAGGGCGGGTCTTGGACCCGCCCTTTTCGATTCCCGTCAGCGTCGCGTCAGCCGACGATATCGATCCCGCTGAAAAAGAACGCAATCTCTTCCGCTGCCGTTTCCGGCGCGTCGGAACCGTGTACAGAGTTCGCCTCGACCGATTCCCCGAAATCACGGCGAATCGTGCCTTCGTCGGCATTGGCGGGGTTGGTCGCCCCCATCACTTCGCGGTTCTTGGCAATCGCATCCTCGCCTTCCAGCACCTGCACAACGACAGGACCGGAGGTCATAAAGTCGCAGAGATCGTCAAAAAACGCGCGTTCCTTGTGAACGGCATAAAACTGCTGGGCCTGCTCGGGCGTCAGGCGCATCCGCCGCTGGGCAACAACGCACAGACCGGCCTCCTCGAAGCGGGCGACAATGGCGCCGGTGAGGTTCCGCCGCGTTGCGTCGGGCTTGATTATTGATAGCGTACGTTCGACTGCCATGGGGGCAAAGGCTCCTGTTCTTGAATTCGGCGGCCTTATAGACGCTATGCGATAAGGGAGCAACCTCTACATTTCGCAGATGCGAAACCAGCCGGGCTATGACGGCCCTGAAATGCCCGTATCGGGCATAGCTGGCGTCAGGCTTTCTTTTCCCAGCCGCCGCCTTCGGTCTGCTGCCAGTATGCCAGGTCGTGCGCCGCATACTTGTAGGCGGACCAACGGCGCCGGGCATCTGCGACCGCGGCATCGTCGCGCCCATCGAACATTTCGAGACATCGGCGGTAACTGCCGATGTCAGCGGACTCGGCGCCGTCGGTCAGCACCAGTATATCCGCGCCGTTGGGATTCTCCTCGTCGGCCGTGATCCACACGGGCTGGAGGGCCGCATTGCCGTCCCGCGCCGTGCCGTGGGGGATGAACGAATCCTGATCGTAGGTCCAGAGCGCACCGTTCAGTGCTTCGGCGCGTTCTGTCGAACCCGTGCGGACAACAGCGCGCGCACCACTCTCCAGCACTTTTTCAATCAGCTTCGGCAAAGCGCGCTCCAGCGGCGTGTGAAGCAGATGATAAAAGCTGATTTCGGTCATTGCGGACGCCGGGCCCTCCTCAGTCCTCGTAATGATCCGCAACCAGACGATCGAGAAGCCGCACGCCGAATGCCGTGCCGCCCTTCGGCACCGTCGGCGCATCCTTGGTCGACCATGTCACACCCGCGATATCGAGATGCGCCCATTTCACACCGTCCTTGACGAAACGCTGGAGAAACTGCGCTGCGGTGATCGAACCGCCCCAACGGCCGCCGATATTTTTCATGTCGGCGATATCGGAGTTGATCAGTTTATCATAGGCTTCGCCAAGCGGCATACGCCAGACGGGCTCTCCCACAGACTTGCCGGCGTCTGTAAGCCGCTCGCATATCTCGTCGTCATTTGCGAACATGCCCGCATTCTCGTTGCCGAGAGAAACGATAATCGCACCGGTCAGTGTCGCAAGATCGATCATCGTGTGCGGCTTGAACCGGTCCTGACAATACCACATGGCGTCGGCGAGAACGAGGCGGCCCTCCGCATCGGTGTTCAGCACTTCGACCGTCTGACCCGACATCGTGGTGACGACGTCGCCCGGCCGCTGGGCGGTCGATGAGGGCATATTTTCGACAAGTCCGACCACGCCAACGGCATTTACCTTCGCCTTGCGACCGGCGAGCGCCTTCATCAGGCCGATGACCACGCCGGAGCCGCCCATGTCCCATTTCATATCTTCCATGCCGGCGGCAGGTTTGATCGAGATACCGCCCGTATCGAAGGTCACACCCTTGCCGATAAATGCGATCGGCGCCTTGCTCCTGGACTTGGGCGCACCGTCCCAGCGCATCACGACCAGGCGGGGCTTATGTGCCGACCCTTGCGCAACGCCGAGAAGCGCGCCCATGCCGAGCTTGGCCATCTGTTTTTCGTCCAGAATCTGGATTTTGACGCCCAGCTTTTCCAGGGTTTTCGCCTGTGCCGCGAGGGTCGCCGGATAAATGACGTTTGCCGGTTCCGACACCAGATCCCGGGTAAAAAAGACGCCGGCCGCCACTTTCTCCAGCGGTGCGAAGGATTTCTTCGCGTCGGCGGAATCGCGCGAAGTGATCGTCAGGGTGCCGATGCTCGGCTTTGCATCAGGCTTCTCCTTTGTCCGGTACTTGTCGAACCGGTAGGAAGCAAGCAATGCGCCGTATGCCGCGTTTGCCGAAATTTCCGATGTCTTGATCTTCGCATCGTTCACCGCATCGATCGCAATGACCGCCGATTTATCGCCTGTGCCGGAAACGGCCGAGTAGGCCCGGCCACCAAAGGCCTGCGCGGCGAGGTCGTCAAAGCGGCTGGCCTCGCCCATTCCCATCAGCACGACCCTGCTGGCGCCGATGCCCGCAGGCACCATCACCGTCAGCGACTGCCCGCTCTCTCCCTTGAAACGGCTCGCGCCGATTGCGCGCGACAATGCGCCGTCAGCCGCTTTATCGAGGCGCTCGGCGGTGGCAAGCAGCTTGCCCCCGGAGAGCACGCCGACAACGAGAGGGCCGCTGCGCGGCAGTGAAGGGGCGGAAAAGCTGATTTTCATTCTGGGACTCCGGCAGAAATTGTTGGCAATCATCAATAAGCGGCGAGAGATGTTAACTCTCGGGTTCGCCGGAATGTAACAAGCATTCACTCAAACAGGAAAAGCTTATTAGACGCAGGGGGGGCTCATTGATCGCGCCGGGGAAGAGTGAGCGAATCGTAACGCCCCTCCGCTGGTTGGCCGGGAATCCGTCTGTCGTTAAGATGCCCGCAAATACACAGGCAGATTTATCGCTATGCAAAAAATGATCGGATACTTTTCCCCCGACCTTGAGCAACTCATGGGGTTCGCCGCGCTTCTGGCGGTCTGCCTCTGCCTGTCTTTACTGGGCGGCGCAATCAGCGCCCGAAGACGCCTCTTCGAACTTGATGTTATCGCGGGATGGTCATTCGTTAGCCTTTCATATGTGGTCGCGGGCGGATGGATGCGGCTTGATTTCCGTTTCATCACCGGTGCTCTCCTGATTGCCCTGGCAGTTGCAGCTTATGTCCAGTTCAAGCGTCCCCGACCGATTGCATCAATCGATCTGGGACGAACGCTGATACTGGCGCTTCCCATCATCTGGCTTGCGGCCTGTATGACCTTGTCCCAGTGGGACGAATTCACCCACTGGATGCCAAACGCCCGATACCTGATCGAACATCACACCCTGCCGGGCAAAGGCAATCCACCGTCGACCTCAGGCCTCCCGGGCTACCCTTACGGCCTGGCCTATATCGTGTATCTCTCAAGCATGCTGACGGGCGTCCTTGTGGAAAATGCCACGCCCGTTTTCAGTGTCATTCTGCTTGCTTCACTCGCAGTTCTTGTCGGGAGGGTAATCAAGGTTGCAATGACTCGCGCGCCGGCGGGTCAGCAAACACCGACATCCATCAACTTGTCGGGCAATATCGGCTGGTTGTACTGCGCCATCGGCGCACTCGCCGTCACTGCCCTCAATCCCACATTCGTTCCCAAAATCGTTTTTACATCCTACGCCGATACGCCCACCGCAGTCCTTGTGGGCGCACTTTGCGTCGTCCTTTGGCTGCTCCTGAACGAACTGGCGCAGAATAATGACGAACCGTCGCTATCGCTGGCATGGACCTTCGGGCTGGTCGCGATGGCCGCCGTGAGCGTCAAACAGCCCAACATCGCCCTTGTCGGTCTGGTAACTATTGGCGGCTTTTTGGTTGCTGTACGGGACCCCAACATCTCTCTTGCGCGCTTTATCAGGCTGCTTCCGGCAATGGCGATCCCGCCGATCACTATCTACCTCGCCTGGCGGCTGCATATCAGCGCCAACGAAGTGACCGGGGAATTTCAGTTTCTCCCGAGAGCCGATTGGCTGACCGACCAAATCTTCGTCGTAATCAATAGAATGGCCCTGATTGCCTCCAAAAAGGGGGGCTATTTCGCAGTCATGGTAATCGCCTGCCTCATTGCGGCGCGGGCATTATGGCGGATACGCTCACCCTTGGACCGTCTCAGCATTATCGTTGCGGTGCTATTCGTCGGCTATAATCTGCTTCTGCTGCTTCTCTATATTACCGCCTTCGGCGCCAATGGGCTGGTCGCACCATCCTATTGGCGCTTCAATATGCATCTAGGCGGTGCCTGCGTGATCTTCGGCGCTTTTGGGTTGGCGACATTATGGCGCGAGAGGGTGAAGCTCAGACCCCGAAGAAGCTACGCAGTCGTCATTTTCGCGCTGATCATCATCGTACCGATCGCCCTCGCGCCTAAAATAAGGTTTGACCTGTACGCGCCCAAGATATTCGTGCGCGCGGTTGCCGAGGAGATCGTGGACACAATCCCCGAAGGTGTTCGCTTTGCCTCATTCGACCCCACCTCGGTGGGCGATTTCGAGGTCATAGCCCGCTATATAATTTCACCTCATGTCGACTATGTCGGCTACATGATCGCCGCATCGCGGCCGACGGAAGAAAATATTCGCAAGTTCGTTGCTGCACATCAGCCGGAATATGCCTGGATACACGTTCCGACAGCCCCCCTCAGAACGGTGACCGGCCTGACACTGGCTGCAGAGCACTCCTATCTACTGAGACGGGAAGGATCCGAGTGGAAATCTATCAAGTCCTGGCCGTTCCCGGGATACAGCGACCCCAATACAGCGCCGCAGTGAATCGTCTGCAATCCGGCGCCCGCGATGATCCACAATCCCTTGAATTTTAATCCACATTCGGTTGTGACAGTCGAATCGCAAGAAACTATAGTGGCCTGATGGGACAGCTTCACAGGTATATGTTTCGGCAGCTCGTATGGTGGACGATTGTGGTTGCCGCGACATTGACCTGTGTCGTCTGGTTGACGCAGTCCCTGCGTTTTGTGGAAATGATTGTAAATACCGGCCTCTCGGCGACGACCTTCGTCACCTTTACGCTGTTGCTGTTGCCCTCATTCCTGTCCCTGATCGGTCCGATCGCTGTCTTTGCCGCGATCATGTTCACCTATACAAAAATGCTGAACGACAGTGAAATTGTCGTCCTGCGGGCAACCGGCATGAGTCCGTTCAAGATCGGCCAGCCGGCCCTGCTCCTGGCGACACTTGCCATGTTGTTAGGCTACTTGAATACGATCTACCTGATGCCCGCTTCGTTCCGGGAATTCAAAGACCTCCAGCGGGAATTCCGCAGCGAATTGTCCTCGCTCTTTCTTCAGGAAGGAGTCTTCAATCCGGTTATTGACGGCGTCACCGTATTTATCCGGGAGCGAAGCAAAGACGGGCAGCTTTACGGCATCATTATCCATGACGAGCGCATATCCGAAAAGCCGGTGACGATGATGGCCGAACAGGGAGCTATCGTCTCCAGCGATAAAGGGCCGCGGGTATTGATGGTCAATGGGAACCGCCAGGAGGTGCGCGAGGATGACGGCAGATTATCGCTGCTGTATTTCGACCGCTATACTTTCGATCTGAGCGCCCTCAACAAGACCGAGATAAATCTTTGGCGGGAGCCTGAAGAGAGATTTATTCATGAACTCTTTTTCCCTTCAGATCAGGCGGAAGTCGTCTACAACTATCGCCTTCTCAGAATGGAAGGCCTTTTCCGCCTCTCATCACCGCTGCTTTATGTTGCATTCGCGGTAATCGGCCTCGCTTTCCTGCTCGGTGGTGAGTTCAATCGTCGCGGTCAGTTCCTCAGAATTCTGATCGCTGTGTGTTGCGTTACCGCGATCCAGATAATTGTTCTCAGCATAAAAAATCTGGGTGAGAAAACCCCCGCGCTTGAATCCATCATCTATCTCCTTCCCCTGCTCGCCACAGCCGGCTTCCTTCTGATCCTGATATCCAGCAAACCGCGTCTCGACCGCAGGCGTTTTCGCGGCAAGAATACAGCGCCGGGGGGCCTCCCGACGTGAGACTTTCGCGCACGTTCTCATCCTATGTCGGACGGCAGTTCCTTTTCTCTTTCATCGTTTTTACCCTTGGATTGCTCGCCATTATTATGGTCTTCGAGACTTTGGAACTCTTCCGGCGCGTCTCGAGCCGAGAAGTAGTTGCCGACTCGACAACCGTTATCACGATGGCGCTCCTGAAACTGCCGACCGTCGCCGAAAAACTAATTCCATTTTCCACGTTGCTGGGCGCCATGTTCGCGTTCTGGCGGCTAAACCGGTATAATGAATTTGTCGTTGCACGCGCTGCCGGCGTATCGATCTGGCAGTTTCTGGCGCCTCCCATTACAATCGCGATCCTGATCGGGCTTTTCAAGATTGCCGTCTTCAATCCGTTCTCGTCGGCGATGTTGTTGAAATACGAAATCCTCGAGGCGCGTTATATTCGCGGAAAAGCCAGTCTGGCCGCGCTGGCTAATCAGGGGCTCTGGTTCCGGCAATCGACAGGGGACGGAAATTACATTCTGCATGCGCGTAGCATCTCGACGAGTGACGTCCGCCTCGATAGCGTGATCGTCTTTCTGATGCAGGATGGCGACCGCTTCGTCGGGCGGATTGATGCAAAAACGGCAACCCTCGAAACCGGTTT
>JAYOMI010000005.1:6155-24111 GCA_038120765.1 Rhodospirillaceae bacterium | reverse complement strand
GATCCGCTTCGATGTGCGCCGGCTGCCGACTGACCTTACCAGCGACAACATAAATGACAGCTTTGCCCCGCCAGAAACGATTTCTTTCTGGGCGCTGCCCGGTTTCATCAAAGTACTGGAAAACGCGGGTTTTTCAGGCATCAGACACCTGCTTCACTGGCATATACACCTTGCTCTCCCATTGATGCTTGCGGCTGTCGTCGTCCTCGCCGCAACTTTCTCTCTCCGACCGATGCGCCGGGGAGGAGCGGCGGTTCTGCTTGTATCCGGGATCGGGACCGGGTTCCTGCTTTATTTCCTGTCGGATGTCGTATACGCGCTGGGTGTATCGTCCAAGGTGCCGGTCGTGATGGCCGCGTGGGGTCCGGCGCTTATAACGTCCTTCCTGGCTGTCGCCGTGCTGCTTCATCTCGAGGACGGCTAGTTACATGCGCCCCAGCCTTTTCGTGATTGTAGCAATCGCCGGATTATACTCTGCGGCCGTCACACCCGCCGTCTCGCAGACCCGCCCACCGGTCCAGCCAGATGCACCGGTTCTTTTCAAGGCAGACCAACTCCGCAACGAGGAAAAGATCGGATTGGTCGTCGCAACCGGCAACGTTGAATTTACGCAGAACGGCCGGACACTGCTTGCCGATAGCGTGAGCTATAACCAGCGAACCGATACTTTAACGGCGAGCGGCAATATCAGCCTTCTCGAACCTACCGGAGAGGTCATATTCGCGGACCATATCGAACTCACCGGCAACATGCGCGATGGATTCATAGAAAACATGCGTGTCAGGATGACCGACAATTCGCGAATTGCCGCCGCAGGCGGCCGCCGCGTGGGCGGTACGCGGACGGAATTCCGGAAAGCCGTTTATTCACCGTGCGAACTTTGCGAAAAGGATCCAACCCGTGCGCCAATCTGGCAGGTCAAAGCCGCCCGGGTATCGCATGATCAGGAAACGAGGGACGTTACATACAGGGACGCGTTTCTCGAATTCTACGGCATTCCCATGATGTACACGCCATATCTTTCGCATCCCGACCCGACGGTCGAGCGCCGCACGGGTTTCCTGGTTCCCAGTTACGGCAGTGACAGCGAACTCGGTACGTTCGTCAGCACACCCTATTATTTCGATATTGCACCCAACATGGATGCAACGTTCTCACCAATCGTGACAACCACCGAGGGCGACGTTGGGTCCGGCGAGTTCCGCCATCGCCTGAGCAGTACCGACTATTTCGTCCAGTCGAGCCTTACCTACGCAAGCCGAGAAGATGGCGAAAGCAAGGGAATGCGCGGACATCTGCGGGGAGAACTCCGTCATGAATTCGATAGGACGTGGCGCGGAGGAATCGATCTGCACCTTGCCACAGACGACACTTATCTCAGAAGATATGGTTTCGAGGCACCGGAAACCCTTGAAAACCGCATATACGCAGAGGGCTTTCGCGGCCGCAACTATACTTCGGCGAACGCCTACTTCTTTCAGGGTCAGCGCTCAACCGACGAACAGAGCGACACGCCCATCGTTTTTCCAAAACTCGACTACAACTATGTAAGCGATCCGGGCAGTTTCGGTGGTTTGTGGAAAATTGATACCAACGCACTGGCCCTTACACGAACCGGCGGCACGGACAGTCGTCGGCTCTCGGCTAAGACAAAATGGGAACTGCCATATATCAGCCGCCTGGGTGAAGTCTATCGGCTATTCGCATCGGTGCAGACAGACGCCTACTGGGTTAAAGACGTGACGGAAAGTGACGCACCCGACAATCAGATTTCCGGCCTCACCGGCAGAGTGTTTCCTCAGGCAGGGTTGGAATGGAAGCTTCCCTGGGCCCGACGGGATGGGCGGTTCACGCAGATTGTCGAGCCAATCGTTAGCGTCGTCCTGGCGCCTAGCAGTCAGAATCAAGAACTGATCCCCAATGAAGACAGCCTGAGTTTTGAGTTCGACGATACGAATCTGTTTTCCGAGAACCGGTTCGGCGGCATCGACCGTGTCGAAGGCGGGTCTCGGATCACTTACGGTCTGAGCAGCGGGATATTCGGCATTAACAGCGGGTTCAGCTCATTCTTTATCGGACAAAGCTACCGTTTCAGCGAAGACAACGACTTCGGTTCAGATACAGGCCTTGACGAACATTTTTCGGACATCGTCGGACGGGTCGAAATCTCGCCGACAAAGTATATCAATGCGCTCTATCGCTTCCGCCTCGACAAGGACGATCTGGCCCCCAGGCGCAACGAAGTCCAGGCAAGCCTCGGTGTGCCGAGGTTCAGGCTGAACGTCAATTATCTCTCTATCGACCAGCAGAATCTGAACGATATCGTTGATCCGGAAGACGCTTTCCGCGATCGCGAAGAGATCACTCTGGGCTTCTCATCGCAGGCAACCGAGCGCTGGCGGTTCGGCGCAGATACACGTCGTGACCTTACCACGGGGGGTGGATCGCTTCGTCATGGCGCATTTCTGAATTACGAGGACGAGTGCTTTCTGTTTCAGGTTGATTACAGCCGGACTTTTACGCAGGATCGGGATGTTAGACCCTCTGGCACCATCCTGTTCCGCGTCGTATTCAAGACTCTTGGCGAAGTCGGGACCTCGACCGGCGTAAATTGACCGTCGCGAACGCATTGAATACGCCCCTGAACAGGCGATATATAGGTGGTTTAACGACACACGAATTTGGGATGAAGATGGCAATTACACTTCGCATTCTGGCTGCAATCCTGATCTTTTCAGGCGCGACAACGATTGCGAGCGCCGTCAAATCGCAGTCAGTACAGCGTATTGCCGCAATTGTTAACGACGAGCTGATCACAGCCTACGATCTGGAGTCACGCATCCGGCTGGTTATTTTTTCGGCCCGCCTTCCCAACACAATCGATACGCGCCGCCGGATCAGGGGTCAGGTGCTGAGGACCCTGATTGACGAACGTCTCCAGATGCAGGAGGCCAAGCGCCGCAATATTTCGGTGAGCCGCCAGGACCTCCAGCGCGCCCGGGAGACGATCGAGCAGCAGAACGGGCTCCCGAGGGGTGGCCTGGAACGTGTCATGAAGGAAAACGATATCCCGCTGGAAACGATCAATGAGCAACTGAGAACCGGGATCGCCTGGTCGAAGCTGATCGGACGACGCCTGCGTCCGCGGATTACAATCGGGGAAGATGAAATCGACGAATCGCTGGAACGGATTCGTTCCCGCCAGGGCCAGACGGAATACAGGCTTAGCGAGATACTGCTGACCGTCGATAGCCCGGACCAGGAAACCAATAGCCGGCGAACGGCAGAGCGGATTGTGGATCAGGTTACCAAAGGCGCACGTTTTGACGCCATAGCCCGGCAGTTTTCGCAAAGCGCGACCGCAGCGGTCGGCGGCGACCTCGGCTGGCAACACGAATCGGAACTTGACGACACACTCAGAGAAATCGTGGGCAGAATGCGTGAAGGCTCGATGACCAGTCCTATAAAGACGGTTGCCGGCTACCGGATTTTGTTATTGCGCGACACCAGAAAGATAGCCCAAAGCGAATCGACACCGATCACGCTCGAACTGCGGCAAATTTTCCTGCCGCTGCCCGAACAACCCGGAACCAGCGATGTAGAAGCCCAGATTGACCTGGCAAAAACTGTTCGCGATACGGCCGGCAGCTGCGGCGATTTCAGCGAGATTGCGAAAGAAGTCGGCTCGCCCCGCCCGCCGAGTCTCGGCAAATTCGCGCTCAAGGACCTCTCGCCCGCCATCCGCGAGGTGGTCAAAGACGTCCCAGCTGGAAAGGTAAGCGATCCCGTAAAGATGCCCGATGGTGTGATGCTGCTCATGGTCTGTAACCGGGATGGCGGGACAAGCGTTATCAAATTGCCGGATCGCGATGAAATTGCCGACCGGCTTATGAACGAGCGGATGTCGCTGGGCGCACGCCGCTACATGCGTGACATCCGGTTAGCCGCCGTCATCGACGTCCGGGTCTAATCCTGTGACGTACGCCCCCCCGGTCGCGGTCACGATGGGCGACCCGGCCGGTATCGGCGGTGAAATCGCCCTTATGACGTGGCGCGATCATCGTGACGCGCTTCCTCCGTTCTACTTACTGGACGACCCGGACCGTCTCGCACGCCTCGCCGACATGACGGGTCTTTCCTGTCCGATTGCTGAAATTGCAGTTGCCGAAGAAGCGCTGTCGATTGCCCGCGATGCCCTCCCCGTCCTGCGCCTGAGCGCACCGGTACGTGCGCTGCCGGGCGATGACAGCACCGCTGACGGGCGGATGGTCATCGAATCCATCGACCGCGCGATTGATGCGTCCATGGACGGCTCGGCCGCCGGAATGGCGACGAATCCGATCCAGAAAAGCCGGCTTTACGCAGCAGGATTCACTGCTCGGGGACATACGGAATACCTTGGCCAGCGCGCCGGGCTGGCGCACCCGCCCGTCATGCTTCTGGCAGGGCCAAACCTGAAGGTTGTCCCTGTCACGATACATTTGTCGCTGAAAGACGCCGTCACTGCGCTGACGCGGGACGAGATAGTGCGGACGCTTAGAACCACGATCGCCGCTCTGAAAACCGATTTCGCCATCGATTCGCCGCGTATCGCTGTCTCCGGTCTCAATCCCCATGCCGGCGAATCCGGACATATGGGACGCGAGGAGATAGATACCATTGCACCGGCCATCGCCGAAGTGAAGGAGACCGGCGCAGACATTCGCGGCCCGCTCGCTGGCGACACGATGTTTCACCCGGCGGCGCGCGCAACATATGACGTCGCCGTCTGCATGTATCATGACCAGGCGCTTATCCCGATGAAGACGCTTGATTTCGATAACGGCGTCAATGTCTCCGTTGGCCTTCCTTTCGTGCGCACGTCACCCGACCATGGCACCGCCTACAACATCGCAGGGACAGCGGCGGCCAACCCGACGAGCCTTGTGTCGGCAATCCGTATGGCGGGCGACATCGCCGCCTGCCGCAGGCGCGCCGTTTCCGGCGGTGCCCCTGTCGGCGCCGCCATTGACTGAGGCCCCGACCGCGAGTGGCGGTGTCGCGGCCCTGCCGCCGCTGCGGGAGGTCATCGCGGCGCATGGCCTGCTGGCCCGCCGTTCACTCGGCCAGAACTTCCTGCTTGACCTGAATATCACCCGCCGGATCGCCCGCGCCGCGGGACCGCTTTCAGAGGCGACGGTGCTTGAGATAGGCCCGGGACCGGGCGGCCTGACCCGGGCACTCCTGGAGGAACGGGCGAAAGCGGTCATCGCTATCGAACGCGATGACAGATGTCTCGCCGCCCTTGAGCAGATTGCGGACGTCGCCGACGGGCGGCTGCATCTCGTTGCCGGCGACGCCCTTGCCGCGAACGTCTCCGATCTCGCCGCGGAATACGGCACGCTCAGGGTCGTCGCGAACCTGCCCTACAATATCTCGACGCCCCTGCTGATTAGCTGGCTCAAACAACTGTCCCTGTTCGACGGATTCGTGCTGATGTTTCAGAGCGAAGTCGCCGACCGGTTGGCGGCACCTCCGGGATCGAAGGCCTATGGCCGGCTCTCGGTCGCCGCGCAATGGCGGTGCGAGGTCAGGCCGCTCTTCACCCTCCCGCCCCGCGCCTTTACCCCTGCGCCGAAAGTGGCGTCAACCGTCGTCCAGCTCATCCCACGCGCACAGCCGCTTGCGGATGCGGATCCGGACTTGCTGGAAGAAGTGGTGGCGGCCGCGTTCGGTCAGCGCCGGAAAATGCTGCGGGCCGCCCTCAAAAGCGTCTTCTCCGATCCGCAGGCCGTCCTCACGGATGCCGGCATTGCCCCGGAAGCCCGCGCCGAGACCGTCAGCATAGAGGGATTCTGCACCCTCGCCCGCGCACTGGCGCATCAGCGAGCCTGATCTTCAGCGCCATTCCCGGAGCCGTTTGACGAAGGCCGTCAGGCCGACCTGGCGTTCGCGTTTGAGTCGTTCGGCGGCGAGGATCGCGCGGACCTTGGCAACGCTGTCATCAATATCGTAATTGACGATGATGTAATCGTATTCGGGCCAGTGGCTTATTTCGTCCGGCGCCTTTGCCATCCGCGCCGCCACGACGTCAGGCGGGTCGGATGCCCGGTTCTGCAGGCGCCGTGCCAGTTCCTCGGTCGATGGCGGCAGAATAAAGACGCTCGCCAGGTCGTTTCGCGCCTCCTGTTTGAGCTGCTGTTCACCCTGCCAGTCGATATCGAACAGAATATCCTTGCCGGCGGCGAGCGCTTCATTCACCGCCGCCCTGGGCGTGCCGTAATAGTGATCGAATACCTTCGCGTGTTCGAGAAGCTCCTGCCGGTTGAGCATCAGGCCGAACTCGTCCGGGTCGACGAAAAAATAGTCGACGCCGTCGATCTCCCCGGGACGCTTCGGACGCGTGGTGACCGAAACCGATAGCGAGATATTATCGTCGGCCTCCAGCAGCAGCCGCGAAATCGTTGTCTTTCCCGCACCGGAAGGCGACGAGAGCACCAGCATCAGCCCCCGTCGTTCAATATTTCCCTCAGTATCGGCCATGATCCCCTTACTCGATATTCTGAATCTGTTCGCGCAGCCGCTCGATGGCCGCCTTCAGCGCCAGGCCGATCCGCGTCAATTCCAGGTCAGACGACTTGGAACACAGGGTATTGGCCTCTCGGTTGAACTCCTGACATAAAAAATCCAGCCGCCGGCCAACCGCGCCGTCTTCGGCCATCAGGTCACGGGCGGCACCGACATGGGCGACAAGCCGGTCGAGTTCTTCGCGGATATCTCCTTTGGAGACAAGCAAGGCGATTTCCTGCGCCATGCGATCCGGCGAAACCGCATTTTCACCGTCCAGCAATTCTTCAAGCTGGGCGGTCAGGCGTTCCTGGCGGCGCGCAGGCTGCATTTCCGCAAGGGCTGCCGCCTCCGTTGTAAGGGCGGATATTTCTGCAATGTGTTCGTCGACAACCGCTCCCATCCGCGTCCCCTCTTCGCGCCGGGCAGTTGCCAGTGCCGTCATCAGATCCCCGAAACCGGCTACAATCGCCGCATCGCGCAGGGCGATCTCAGCTTCATTTTCTTCCGCGCCCTCAACAACATCGACAACACCCCGCATGCCGAGCAGCGTCTCCACGTCCACGTTCTCCCTCCCGCCTTTATACTCGGCCGCAAGGGAGACCATCTGTTCAAGGACTTCGCGATTCACTTCCAGGACGGGCGGACGGTCCGGGCGCTGAAGCGTGAGATTGATGGACAGATTGCCCCGAACAAAAGTATCTCCGGCGAGTTTCCGCGCGGCCGCCTCGATCTGGTCGAAGCCCCCGGGCAGACGAAACCGCAGATCGAGCCCCTTTGAATTGACGCTTTTTACTTCCCAGACCCAGCTATAGCCGGCCGCCGCGCCGTCGATACGCGCAAACCCTGTCATACTCGTAACCGTCAAAGGCATCCCCTTGAACCCATGCGGCGCGATTTCACCGGCATCGGCTGATAAAGACGTAACACTGGCCCGCTGGCAACAGTCTGCGCGGACCGATACAGTCTGTCTGTTCTAACATCTTCATTTGTCGCTGTCCTCATAACAGCCATAAAGGTTCAGGTGCCCGCCTCCCATCCCGATACCACGAAAATCCGACGCCATGTCCTGATCACCGGTGCCTCCAGCGGTCTGGGTGCGGCGCTGGCGGAATCGCTGGCAGGACCGGGCATTCGTCTTTCGCTTGCGGGCCGCGATGCCGAAAGGCTGGCGGCCATCGCAACAACCTGCAGTACCCTCGGCGCCCGGGTCGTTACATCGGCATTCAATGTGACGGATGCCGACGCGGCACAGGCCTTCGTGGAGAACGCCGCGGCCGACTTTCCGCTTGATCTGGTGATCGCAAATGCCGGCATTTCGGCAGGCACGGGCGGCGGTGGCGAAGCGGCGGCGCAGGCGCGCGAGATATTCGCCGTCAACCTGGACGGCGTGGCCAACACCGTCATTCCGGCCGTCAGACAAATGCAGATCGCCGGCCATGGGCAGATCGCGATCATGTCGTCGCTTGCAGGCTTTATCGGATTGCCGGGCGCGCCAGCCTATTGCGCCTCCAAGGCCGCGGTCAGGGTATGGGGGGAATCGTTGCGCGGCGAACTGGCCGGATCGGGTATCCGCGTTTCAGTGATATGTCCGGGCTTTGTCCGGACACCGATGACAGACCGGAACCCCTTTCCGATGCCGTTCCTGATGAGTGCCGAAAAAGCGGCGCGTATCATCGTCTCGCGGCTCGCGCGGAACCATGCCCGTATCGCCTTTCCCTGGCCGCTGTATGCGGTGCTCAGAGCGCTTGGTGCATTGCCAGCCCGCCTGAGAGACCGCCTGCTGCGCGCGACGCCGCGCAAACCCTGACCAAGGGGTCTATTGGCCGCGTTCGCGCTGGATCCGCCGCCATTTCGCAACGTTGATATTGTGTTCGCGCAGGGTGCGGGCAAATGCATGCCCGCCCTGTCCGTCGGCAACGAAGTAATATTCCTTTGTTTCGAGCGGCTGGACGGCGGCCATGAGCGATGCCCTGCCCGGATTGGCGATCGGACCCGGCGGCAACCCCGCAACCCGGTAGGTATTGTAGGGAGAATCGGCTTCCAGATCAGCGCGGGTCAGCGGTCGCCCCAGAGATACGCCGCCACCGGTCACGGCGAAGGCGACCGTCGGATCTGACTGAAGCCGCATTTTCCGGCGAAGCCGGTTGTGAAACACCGCGGAGACACGGGCGCGCTCAGCGGCGACCCCTGTTTCCTTTTCAATGATCGACGCCAGTATCAGCGCCTCCCGCGCAGAATTCAGGGCGATCGCCGTATCCCGCTTCGCCCAGGCCGCAGCGAGCGCCTCATTCATCGCTGCCCTCATGCGCGCCAGCACGGCGGCCCGGTTGTCGCCATAACTGTAGAAATAGGTTTCGGGCAGATATGCGCCTTCGGGCTCCGGGGCATCGACGGTACCAGTCAGTCCGTCTGCGGCTGCGACGAGAGCGAGAATCTCACGCGTCAGCAGGCCTTCGGGTACGGTCAGCCGTCGTTTGACCGTCTCGCCATCGACGAGATGCCTCACGGCCTCTTTCATGCTGATACCCGGCGCGAAGGCGAATTCGCCGGCCCGCATACGCCTTGCCATTTCCGTATAGCGCGCGCCGAGCACAAACAGGTGCGGATTATCAATAACGCCACGGTCCTGAAGGAGCCGGGCTATTTCCTGAACGCCCGCCCCCCGGGGAATGACCAAAGCGGTTTCTGCCTCCAGCGGCCCTTTTGCCTTATAGGCATGCCACGCCCAGATAACGCCGCCGCCAATACCGGCGGCGGCGATCAGAACGATCGCCAGAACGATGCGAACGGCGAACCGCCGCATTTGAATTCAGGAGGCCTTTTTGAAGATGACCGAGGCGTTCGTGCCGCCGAAACCAAACGAATTCGAAAGCGCCGCTGAAATCGTGCGTTCTTTCGCCTGCTTCGGCACCAGGTCAATATCGCAGCCATCGGATGGGTTTTCCAGGTTCAGGGTCGGCGGCGCAACGCCGTCCTGTATGGCCTTGACCGAGAAAATCGCCTCTACCGCGCCGGCCGCGCCCAGCAGGTGACCGATCGCCGACTTGGTCGATGACATGGACAGCTTGTAGGCGTGGTCGCCGAACAGGCGCTTGACCGCGCCGAGTTCGATCTCGTCGCCGAGCGGGGTCGATGTACCATGCGCGTTGATATAGTCGATATCCTCGATATTCATTCCCGCATTGTGCAGGGCGGACTGCATCGCGCGGTAGCCGCCATTGCCGTCCGGCGGCGGCGATGTGATGTGATGGGCATCGCCCGACAATCCGTATCCCGCAATCTCGGCATAGATTTTGGCGCCACGCGCTTTCGCATGCTCGTACTCTTCGAGCACGACCACGCCGGCGCCCTCTCCCATGACAAAACCGTCACGGTCCTTGTCCCAGGGTCGCGACGCCCGCTGGGGTTCGTCATTGAAGTCGGATGACAGCGCCCGGGCCGCGGCAAAACCGGCAATACCAAGCCGGCAGACGGCGGCTTCTGCGCCGCCCGCGATCATGACGTCGGCATCGCCGAAGCCGATCAGACGCGAGGCATCTCCGATCGCATGTGCACCGGTGGAGCACGCCGTGACAGGCGCATGATTGGGGCCCTTGTATCCGTATTTGATGGATACCTGACCCGAGGCAAGATTGATGAGGCTGGACGGAATAAAGAACGGGGATACGCGCCGCGGGCCCTTATCCCGAAGCAGCATCGCCGCCTCGGCGATCGTTTCCAGACCGCCGATACCGGAACCGATCATGACACCGGTTCGTTCCAGTTCCTCTTCGCTGTCCGGGGTCCAGCCGGCGTCGGCGATTGCCTCGTCCGCCGCGCCGATCCCGTAAATGATGAACCGGTCCATTTTCCGCTGGTCTTTCGGCGGAACATGATCGTCCGGATTAAACGCACCGCTTTCGCGGTCGCCGACAGGCACCTCGCAGGCGATTTTCACCGCCAGGTCGGATACGTCGAAGCTCTGGATGGCGCCTGCCCCGGATTCGCCGTTCAGGATTTGCCGCCAGATATTATCGACGCCGGCTCCCAAGGGGGTAACCGCACCGATGCCTGTTACGACAACACGTCTAAATTCCATATCTACGCTTTCAAGCTTGCCGCACGGTCATCCCCACGCAGTTCAGAAACTGCGCCGGGAAGCCGGTAATCAGCCGGCGTTCTCGTCGATAAAGCTGATCGCATCTTTGACGGTCAGGATTTTCTCGGCGGCATCGTCGGGAATTTCGCAACCGAATTCCTCTTCGAACGCCATAACCAGTTCAACCGTGTCGAGACTGTCCGCCCCGAGATCGTCGATGAAGCTGGCGTTATCGGTGACTTTGCCTTCATCTACACCGAGATGTTCGACAACGATCTTTTTGACGCGGTCTGCGGTATCGCTCATTCTAATTTTTCCTTGGAATTAACCGGCGTCCGAGCGAACGGCAGGCCGGCCTTTTGGGTTCGTTATCTCCTAACCCGGTTTTTATGCTTTCGCCACATTTTTCCCGGGTATGACACTGGTCGGGACGAACTGCCCCGGCACTCTATATCATGGCCATTCCACCATTTACATGCAAGGTTTGACCCGTCACGTACGCCGCTTCATCGGAGGCCAGAAATACGGCGCAGGCGGCCACGTCTTCCGGCGTTCCGAGGCGTCCCGTCGGGACGGCGCCGACGAGCCGGTCTTTCTGCTCTTCGCTGAGTGATTCGGTCATTGCCGTGGCGATAAAGCCCGGCGCGATGCAGTTCACGGTGATTCCCCGGGTTGCGACTTCGCCGGCAAGGGACTTCGACATGCCGATGATGCCGGCCTTCGATGCCGCGTAATTCGTCTGCCCCGGATTGCCGGTGACGCCGACGATCGAGGTGACATTGATGATTCTTCCCCAGCGGGCCTTCATCATGCCGCGCAGAACGCCCCGCGACAGACGGAACGCCGCGGTCAGATTGACGTCGATCACCTCCTGCCAGTCCTCGTCCTTTATTCGCATCGCGAGATTGTCGCGCGTCAGGCCCGCATTGTTGACCAGCACGTCAATTCCGTCCATCGCGTCGGATGCGGCGGCGAGCATCGCGTCCGCCGACGCCGTATCGCCGAGTTCGCCGACAATCACATGACACCGGTCTCCCAGTTCTGCCGCGAGGGCATCAAGGGCTTCGCGATTGCGCCCCGCCAGCGCAACTGTCGCGCCCTGTGCGTGCATCGCTCGCGCGATCGCCCCGCCGATCCCGCCGGATGCGCCGGTTACGAGTACCTTTTTGTCAGTCAGTGCGAACATGTGCGGATCCCCCGATCGGGCATTGGTAACCCATTACAATGTCTTGAGAACGGCTTCAACGTCGGCGGGTGTTTCGACACTCATCGATGTGATGTCCCGGTCGATACGTTTGGTCAGGCCTGTAAGGACCTTGCCCGCGCCAAGTTCGACAAGCGTATCGACACCCGCATCGCGCATCGCAATGACGCTCTCGCGCCAGCGCACCAGCGCGGTGACCTGTTCCACCAGAAGACGGCGAATGTCGTCGGGGTTTTCGGCAGGGGCGGCCGTGACATTGGCCATCACCGGCACCAGCGGACGCACCAGGTCTACATCGGCGAGCGCCTTTTCCATTACATCCGCCGCCGGCGCCATCATCGCGCAGTGAAACGGTGCGCTGACAGGCAGCTTTATGCAACGTTTGATTCCTTTATCGGCCGCGACCTCGATCGCGCGATCAATCGCGGTCATCGCACCGGACAAAACGATCTGGCCGGGCGCATTGTCATTGGCGGTCGAACAGACCTCTCCCTGCGCCGCGGCTTCGGCGATTTCCTGCGCGATATCCATCTCCGCGCCGAGCAACGCTGCCATCCCGCCAACGCCCACGGGCACGGCTTTCTGCATGGCCTGCCCGCGGATCTTCAGCAGGCGCGCCGTATCTGCTAGCCCGAACGTCCGCGCTGCCGCCAGCGCCGAGTACTCGCCGAGGGAATGACCGGCAACGAACGCACAGCCTTTGGACAGGTCTATGCCCCCCTCGGTTTCAAGAACCCGGAGAACGGCCATGCTGAGCGCCATCAGCGCCGGCTGTGCGTTCTCGGTTAACTGAAGCTCCTCGGCGGGTCCCTGGGCAATCAGTTTCGAGAGATTCTGACCCAACGCGTCGTCGATCTCCTCGAAGGTCTCCCGTGCGGCCGGAAATGTGGATACGAGTTCCTGTCCCATGCCGACGGACTGAGAGCCCTGGCCCGGAAACACAAAAGCGCGCGTCATATATCTTCCCCGTCATTTTCCGCCCATTTCCAGCGGTGGATGGCAGTCATATAGGGTGATCAAGGCGAGTCAAGATAGTCGGGCGAATCATGCCGGGATTGCTTGCACGGCCCGTTTAAATGTGTATATTCCGGCGCCTCGTGCCTCGGCGCGTAAATTTATGGCGATTATTATTCGGATCCGGCGCCTTGCGTGTCCGGATTCTAGCTACAGAGCGGCGGATCGGACAGCGTGTCATCGACATATCTGGGCCGTACGCCAACCAGACGCTAACCAGGAGTAACAACGGTGCCTTTATACGAAAGCGTGTACATCGCACGCCCGGATATTTCCGCGACCCAGGTCGAAGCCCTCACGGCGGATATGACAAAGATCCTCGAGGAAAACGGCGGCAAGGTCACGAAAGACGAATACTGGGGACTGAAATCCCTTGCCTACCGGATCAAAAAGAACCGGAAAGGCCATTATTCTCTGATGAACATCGACGCCCCGGCGGCGGCACTCATCGAAATGGAACGCAATATGCGCCTGCACGAAGATGTGCTGCGGTATATGAGCATTCGTGTCGAAGAGCACGAAGACGAACCTTCCGTGATGATGCAGAGCAAAAGCAGCCGCGACGACCGCGATCGTGGTCGCGGAAATGACGATGATCGTCCGAGAGCAGCAGGCTCCGATTCCCGAGACGGAACGTCCGCTGCAGAAGACAAGGAAACCGAAGAATGAGCCGGCGACCCTTTTTCCGGCGGCCCAAGAGCTGCCCGTTCTCCGGAGAGAACGCTCCGAAGATCGATTACAAGAACGTCAAGCTTTTGCAGCGCTTCACTTCCGAACGCGGCAAGATCGTGCCTAGCCGGATTACGGCTGTATCGGCCAAAAAGCAGCGCGAGCTTGCGACCGCCATCAAGCGGGCGCGTAACCTTGCCTTGATGCCGTTCATCATTAACTAGACACTTATTACCAACTGATCGGTTCCGGCCCGTCCGGCCGATCACAGATCGCCGGTCCACCGGCGGAAAGTAAGTGTATGCAGCGCGCACAGCTCATCCCGTTGGGCGCGGGCATCGTCGCCGCCCTTTTGCATCTTTCGGTGACATTGGGCTCGTCCGGTGCCTTCATGCTCGCCTATTTCGCGCAGGCGCCCATTGTCGCCACCGGGCTTGCGCTGGGCTTTATGCCTGCCGCCGTCGCGGCGGCCGTCGCTGCTGTGCTCGTCGCAGTGGGATCGCCGGGCGTCGGCGCGCTCTCCCTTTTCGTCCTGACATCGGCGTTCCCGGTCCTGCTCATCGTCTATTTCGCGATACAGAACCGCGTCCGGGACGGAGAAGGCGAAGACGGTGCAGTGGAATGGTACCCGCTGGGCAGGCTGCTGGGCTGGCTGACGATCCTTGCGCTGGCGGCATTTGTCATCGCTTACCTCGTCTTTATGGGCGCCGAAAACGGTGTCCGGGGGGCGACCGAAACATATCTCAGAAACGTCCTTGGCGCCTTGCGGGGCGTGCAGGCGGATACGGCGGCAATCGACCAGTTGATCTCGACCATGGCGATCGTGTTCCCGGCGGTCGCGGCGGCATCGTGGATTCTGATGATTGTCGTGAACGGCGTAATGGCCCAGAAATTTCTGACCGCGTCGGGCAATAATCTGCGGCCAATGCCGGTTTATAGCGAAACGGAAGGCCCGGTCTGGCCTGCCGCCGTGATCGCTTTCGGCGCATTAATGACGATTTTTGGCGGAAATGCGGGGTTTTTCGGCATCAATCTGATGATGATCGGCGCCATACCTTTTTTCTTTATTGGACTGGCAGTTCTGCATAGTATCTCCGCCGCTTGGCCCGGACGTCTTCTACTGCTAATAGGCGCCTACTTATTTCTGGTTTTGCTGGTCTGGCCCGCGGCGATAGTCGCCCTGCTGGGCCTCATTGAACACTGGGTGCGCCTCCGCGAGCGGATGCATGCGCGGCGCTCGAACAAAGGGAACGAATGATGGAAGTTATACTACTCGAACGGATTGAGAAGCTGGGTCAGATGGGCGACGTCGTCAAAGTCAAACCCGGATATGCACGCAATTATCTTCTCCCGCGCAAGAAAGCGCTCCGTGCCTCTGAATCGAGCCGCGCCCTGTTCCAGGCACAGCGTGCCCAGCTTGAAGCCGAGAACCTGAAGAACCGGCAGGAAGCAGAACGCATTGCGTCGGACGTCAACGGCCGCACGATTATCATCGTGCGCCAGGCGAGCGACAGCGATCAGCTCTATGGCTCTGTCACCACACGCGACATCGCCAACGGCATCACCGAATCCGGCGTCACAATCGATCGCCGTCAGGTAATCCTGCCGAACCCGATCAAGACTGTCGGCATGCACCCTGTTCGCATCGACCTTCATCCGGAAGTAACGGCGGAGATCATCGCCAACATCGCCCGCTCGCAGGAGGAAGCAGAAATGCAGGCCCGTGGCGAGCGGATCAACCGGGATGGCGACGTTATCGACATCGCGGAAGAAGAAGCCGCACTCGAAGCCGAAGCTCTTTTCGAAGAAGGAGCCGCACCCGATGCCGAAACATTGGAAGATGTCCCGGCAGAAACAGAAGCCGACGATGTGGAAAATCCGACCGCCTGAGAATTCAGCGGCAGGTAATCAGGATTCTGACCGGTCCGGCAGCGTTGCCGGACCGGTTTTTTCTCGGCGCCCCCCCAACCCTGCCGGATCAGGCAGCGCGACGTCAGCCCGGGCGTCTTCAGGATGATGTGGCGCGGGGCCGTCTTTTCCAGCATCCTTCATGGCAGTCTGCTCATCGGCGTGATCGGCGGTCTTTCGATATTCCCAGGCATATTCAAAAGATCCGTTGAAACCGAGTCGACCGGCCTGCAGATTCCGGTTGAAATTGTCAGTGAAAGCGCGCTCGGACAGATGTCCGAAGTTGCCGGCCTTCGGAATACAGCGCCCGATGACGAAACTGTGGCCCCCCTCCCGCGGCGGGTTATCGGTGCCCTGAAGCCGGTCCCTTCGGACCAGGCGCCATCACCAGACGCTCCCCGACGGACGTCACCGTTATCCGTCCCCTCGACGGCCTCGCCGCCGGCGGCACAACGCGGGACGCAATCGTCGGACGCGCCCAGGGCGTCAGAACCGGGACGTCCCGCCACGACGACAGTGGTCATCTCGCCCGTAAAGCCGGATGTCACCACACCGCCTTCCCAGTCTGCACAATCAGTCCCCGGATCGCGATCCGACGCCGAACGCCGCGCCGACTTGGTGCCCACACCTGAGCCGAAACCGGGCATAGCAGAGACCCCAACGCCGGAAGCGGCCCGGAAAGCGGCGTCTGGTTCGGTAGAGGTTGAGTTCTTGGCGGCCGTTTCGGGGCGCAATCGGGAACTGGTCGCAGATTTGCTGGAGGCCGACCCACGATTGCGCCGCCCGGTGACACAGGGGTCCGAAAATGCCGATATACCGGAACAGGCGCGCCGCCGCACTATCGAGCGTCTCTCGCGGTCCGCAGAGACAGGATTCGCGCACGCACAATATAATCTTGCCAGCAGATACATACGGGGCGACGGACTGCCGCAGGACATGAAAGCGGCGCAAAAATGGCTGACACGGTCCGCGGAACAGGGATTTGCGCCGGCCCAGTCCCTGCTCGCGCTGATGCGTTTCACGGGCAAGGGGGTTGATCAGGATCAGGCAGAAGCCGCTTTCTGGTGGCTGCTTGCCGCCGAAGCCGGTAATCCGGGCGCCAAACTGGCCAGCACGCGTCTTCGGCCGCTCCTTCAGCCTCAGGAATATATCCGCTCGCAGCGGCTGCGGGCGCGTTGGGGCAGCCTGATCAGCGATCTGGCGGCCTGGCCGCGGGCGAAACATCGCGGCGCGAGATCGACCGTGCTCTGCAGGCGGCCGCGGAGAAAGGTGATCTGGATTCTGTCCTGTCTCTGTTGGCGCGCGGTGCGGATGCCGATAAATCGGGCGAGAACGGTCGAAGCGCCGTCATCAACGCCACCTGGCGCGGCCGCGAGCGTATTATCAAGCTCCTGCTGGAGCGAGGCGTAGAAACCGAATTACCGGACGAAGACGGCCGTACCGCGCTGATCTGGGCGGCCATCAACGGACACAAGAATGTCGTCGCGGATCTGGTCGCCGGCGGCGCGAACCCGAACAGTAAAGACAAGAACGGCGGTACAGCGCTGATCCGGGTGGCATGGAACGCGCACCTGTCGGTCGCAGCCCAGCTGATCGACGCCGGTGCCGACATAAACGCCCGCGACAATAACGGCCTCACCGCCCTTGCCCATGCGCGGCGGGAAGGAAATACCGAAATCATACGGTTGCTTGAGGCCGCCGGCGCCCGATAGACCGCGCTCGAGGCACCTCGGCACCTTCTCCTTTACACGGCAGCGCCGCTGCCGCCGTCTTAATCGCGCTGGAGTCTGGCGCGCCGCGCGCTGGACGATATACTCCCGCTATCCAACGGAGGTCCGCGAGTTCGCATGACAATATCGAAAATAGCCTTTGTTGCCGCCTCGTCCGAGACGGCGCAAAAGGCCTATAAGAAACTCGCGGAGAAGTATGACCATGTCCCGCCGGACGAGGCCGATGTGATTGTCGCACTCGGCGGCGACGGTCACATGCTCGAAACCCTTCACGCCTTCCTTGAGCGCGATATCCCGATTTACGGAATGAACCGCGGCACGGTTGGCTTCCTGATGAACGAATACCGCGAGACCAGCCTTGTGAAGCGCCTGGCCGCTGCCGAAGAGGTCAAGCTGCGGCCGCTGGAGATGACCGTGCTGGATATCGACGGCAACTCGACACGATCGGTTGCCATCAACGAAATATCGTTGCTGCGGCAGACCCGGCAGGCGGCAAAGCTGCGCATCAAGATCGATCGCAAGGTGCGCATGGCGGAGTTGATCTGCGACGGCGTGCTGGTGGCGACACCAGCCGGCAGCACGGCCTATAATCTGTCCGCGCATGGCCCCATCGTGCCGCTGGACGCGAACCTTCTGGCACTGACCCCGATCAGCGCGTTTCGCCCGAGACGGTGGCGCGGCGCGCTTCTGCCGGAAACCGTATCGATCACGATCGATGTGTTGGAGCCACGCAAACGACCGGTCAGCGCGGTCGGGGATTTCACGGTGGGGCGCGACGGCCAAGGGGGGACCGGGGGGGGGTGT
>JAYOMI010000005.1:0-6145 GCA_038120765.1 Rhodospirillaceae bacterium | reverse complement strand
ACACCGAGGTGCGCAACGTCAAACGCGTGACCGTCGGGGTGTCTCAGGACAAGTCCTTCTCGCTGCTGTTCGACCCGGAACACAATCTCGAAGACCGGATACTCAACGAACAATTCACACCCTGAGCGAAACCACCCGAAGCCGAGCGGAGCCACCCGAATGCCTAAAATCGTTGCGGAAGACGACGTCATAATCCGGACGTCGCAGGTCATCCTTGATCCCGATACCGACCCCGAACGTTACGCCGCCATCGCGGATTACTACCATGTGGACGTGCCCGATTTCGATGGCTGGGTGAACAGGGTGCGCGCCTCGATCCCGAACCTTTATCCCGCCACTTATGAAATGTACCCGGATCAGGATTCATTCCGCGCGGCGCTCTCGGATGCGGACGGCGTCGTCTGCGAAGGGTTCACCATCGGCGAGGAGGAACTGGCAGCTGCCCCCCGGCTCAAAGTCGTCCAGAAGTTCGGCACCGACATGCGGAACATCGATATGGAAGCCTGTGCGCGACATGGCCTCGCCGTCTATCCGCTAAGGCGCCGCGTGAATATCGCCGTTGCGGAACACGCCTTTGCCATGATGATTTCGATGGCCAAGAAGCTCTGCCTGATCAATCACCGGATCGACGCACACAGTCTCCACGATGTCGGCTTTCCGGCGCGCATGCACGACACACGGCACGCGGCGGCTGCAAACTGGGGACGGGTCTCAGGCCTCGGCACCCTCTATGGCGCGACGGTCGGATGCCTCGGCCTCGGCGAGATCGGGCGGGAGGTCGCCTCGCGGGCGACGGCGTTTGGCGCGAACGTCCTGTATTACCAGCGCACGAAGCTGCCCGACGATATCGACGGACCGCTCGGCGCGACCTATTGCGGTTTCGAGGAGCTGCTGGAGCGGTCGGACTACGTGAGCATCCACCTGCCGATCAACGATTCCACCCGCGGAATGATCGATGCAGACGCATTCGCGCGCATGAAGGATGGCGCGTATCTCGTCAACATCTCCCGCGCCGCGATTATCGACCGGGGTGCCCTGATGGACGTACTGGAAAGCGACCGCCTGGGCGGTGTCGCACTGGATGTTCACTACGAGGAACCGTCGGCCCCTGACGAACCTCTCAAGAACTACCCGAAGGCACTTCTCACGCCGCACTCTGCGGTGGCCGGCCGCCTGAACGGGGCGGCCGACAAGGAAGAACTGATCGGCAACCTCGCCGCCGAAATCGGATAAAGCCGAAAGCAGGTTTTTCCGAAAGACCGGGCAAAGACTATCTGACGATCAGCTTGTAATCGGGCGTCGTATTCAGCGGGCAGGAATAGACATAGTCACCGGGTTTGAGCGTAACCTTGTAATCCTTGGACATTCCCTTCACGAGACCGCCACCCGATACACTTGTCTTGGTCAGCTTGTGAACGGGATTGCGCCAGTCATACCCCTCCGACCGCAGCCAGAAGCCAAGCCCGTAAGGGACGCTCTTGTTGACGACGCGGAAAGTATAGTCGCCGGGTGCGAGCTCAAGGACCTTGGCTTCGCCAAGCCTCTTTTCAGCGGTCTTGCTGTTAATTTCTACGCAGTCTGCTTTTTTTGCCGGGCTGTAGCCATGATTCGTGCCGTTCTCCGCTTCGACAAACTGGCAACCGACCTGGGTCAGGTTGATCACTTTGGATGTTTCGGCCTGCGACATGTTCAGTTGTGCCATGCCGAGGACCGCTATAGCAGCCGCAGCCGAGATGGCGGCGGTCCCCGAAAAGATATTTCCGGACATTTGTCCCTCCTTGATGATCCCGAAACCACCGGTGCACGCACCGGAAGTTCATAAGCCTGATTTGACGCTCAATGCCGCTCCGCACAATTCAACTAGACGTGAGGTTTAAAGTAAAACGGCGTCTGCCGGATACGCTGGCAGACGCCGTTTTTTGAGAAACGCGCTCAGCCCGGGGGGCGGGTCAGGCGCGTGTCGCAAT
Organism: Rhodospirillaceae bacterium; assembly: GCA_038120765.1. Lineage (GTDB taxonomy): Bacteria > Pseudomonadota > Alphaproteobacteria > MPNO01 > UBA830 > CAXBCP01. The sequence continues at coordinate 4,178 of JAYOMI010000005.1, read as the reverse complement.
ATTGAAGAGCGCATACCCCCACATGACGGCGCCGGTACAAATCGCGATCATCACCGCACCCCGGCTCGCAAATAAAGCCGTCAAACCGGCGGCGGCATCACGGCGGCCACGGCGTCTGCTGCGGGATTTATTGGAAGGGCGGGACATCAGTTGCTCCACGACGATTTTTATCTCCATTAATAACTATGCAATAACTGTGCCAGAAGATTATAATCCATATTTTTCAATTATTTACGGCCATTTTCGACCATCTCATCGAGAATTCCGTAAAATATTCCGACACCCCGCATCAGTTCCGATATGCTAGAAGGGCGATCTTCGAAACACTGTGAAACACGGCGAAAGACCTATGACCGATTCAATCCTGCTCAGCCGCGACGGCGCGGTCGCGACCGTCACCCTTAACCGGCCCGAGAAACGCAATGCGCTGGATGCAGCATCCTGGACGCGCATCGGCGACGTCTTCGAAGAACTCTCCGCCGATACCGATATGCGCTGTATCGTCGTGACCGGCGCCGGCGACAAGGCATTCGGATCGGGCAACGATATTTCGGAATTCGCCTCGCTGCGCGCCAATTCGGAGCAGGTTCTGCCCTATAACGACAATGCGACCCGCACCGTGTTCGCCATCGAAAACAGCCTGCACCCGACCGTCGCCCGCATTCAGGGCTATTGCATGGGCGGCGGCCTGGAAATTGCGCTGTGCTGCGATATCCGCGTCGCCGCCGCCGATTCCAAATTCGGCCTGCCGGTCAAGAACATGGGGATTTACCTCGATCCCGCGCTCGCCGATACGCTGGTGCGCGCGGTCGGCCGCGCGACCGCACTGGAAATGGTGCTCGAGGGCCGCATTCTTGATGCCGGGGAAGCCCTCAGCCGGGGGATCGTCACCCGTGTCGTGGAGACCGACGAGCTGGACGCGGAGATTGCGGCGACGGTTGAACGCATCCTTGCCGGCGCCCCCCTTGCGCAGCGCTATAACCGCATGGCGATCCGCAATGTGGAACGTGCCGATCCGATCAGCGACGAGGACCGTCTTCGCGCCGCCTCCTACGCGGATAGCGAGGATTACAACAACGCGTGGACATCCTTCATGGCCAAGCGCAAATCGGTATTCAAAGGCCGCTGACCGGAATCGGGGTCTTCGGGGGTGCCGTAAGCCAGACGCCCTACAGGGTCTCGTCCGCATCGAATCCTGTGCGGATTCCTTCTATCGTCGCGGGATCGAAATAATCGGCGACGCGGGCGCGAACCGATGTGATATAGGAAGAATCGTGCTGCGCCGCCGACCATGCAGCACCGTCGCGCGATTCCACCCGCCATTTCGCACACCATGTCGTCGTCCGCAGCCATGTGAACCGGCGGAGCGGGCCGCACCAGGGCCTTATGCGATCGGCCAGACCTTCCGGCACGGCGTTGAAATAGGCCGAATAGAAGGCGGCCACATCCGCGCTGTCCAGGGCCGTCGCGACATCGGAATCCCACATCGTCGACGTGTAGACGGTGGCATGGGCCAAATCGATCGCCGGCGCGCCGTAGAGCATCTTTTCCAGGTCGACGAAAATCGCCACCCCGTCTCCCCGGGTCATGAAATTGCCCGGGTGTGTATCGGTCCCGACCAGGGTTACCGGCAGATCGGCGCCTGCCATCCTCGCGGCAAAGACACGCGCGCGCGCAAGTTCCTCTTCGACCTGTGCCAATGCGGCGTCTGCCAGCCCGGCCTGAGGGAGGAACCGCGCCTGCGCCTCGATCACCTCCAGCGTCGCCGCCACCGGATTGTCATGGGAGGGAATGGGCGGACGGACATCGGCTTCCGGCACCGGAAGCGCATGGATCGCCGCCAGCGCCCGGGCAATCGCCGGCAGGGACTCCGGCACCGGCGGGGTGCCGCCGACGACCTCGGAGATGATCAGCGCGCCCCACGGAATGCCTGACTGCGGCGGAATGGACCCGATCAGCTTCGGCACATGCCCACTCGCAGCCGCGCGGCTGAAACAGGCGGCCTGATAGGCGAGATTGTCGGCGGGATCCAGCCCGAATGAACTCAGCCTCGGGATCCGCAGCACCGCCCCCGTACCCCGGATGCGCACATGGGCATGGATCAGCCCCTTGGCGCGCATGGGGTCGAGATCGCCGACCCCGACCCCGGCGAATCCATCAACGACGCGAAGTGCGCGCTGCAGGGCCGCAATATCGGCGCCGCCTGCATCCCAGGCTTCGCGTATGTCGGTGTCGGGTGATCGAGCCATCTTCCGGCGAAGGTGGAATACGGGCGGACCGGTGTCAACATGCGCCGGCCCCTGCCGGGCTGTTATCCGGCAGATCAAAGATGATTTCCGCACCCAATTGTGCCGCCCGCGGCGGCGGATTAAGGTGCGCACTTTCCAGGGGGTGACGTGTCCGATCAACAACCAGATATCCAGAGCGCCGCGAAACCGGGAGCGGCTATACCCTACTGGCTCGCCCTCGCATTCCTGATCTTCGGCGCATTGTCCTGGGCCGGCAGCTCGGTCGCCGGCCGCGCGGCATCGGGCCAAATACCGCCTTTCAGCCTGTCATTTATCCGCTGGTTCTTCGTCGCTGTGCTGTTTCTCATGATCAGCGGGCGCCAGACCTGGGCGCAGCGCCGCCTCATCGCCCGACACCTGCCGCTGATGGCGGCCTTCGGTTTCTTCGGCGTCGTCGGCTTTACGGTGCCGTATTACGTCGGGCTGCAGTTCACCGTCGCCGTGAATGCGGCCCTGATGAATGCCTCGGGAACGCTCTGGATTGTCGGCACCGCCTTTCTGATGACGGGCGCCTTGATCGGCCGCCTCCAGGCGCTGGGTGTCCTGCTTGGTTTTGCCGGCACGCTGATGATCGTGCTGCGGGCCGATCTCTCGGTGCTGTCGGAGTTCTCCATAAATATCGGCGATGTACTTGTGCTCGTCGCGTTCTTTTCCTGGGCGGTCTACACGGTCATGCTGCGGTGGAAGCCGCCCGAGATCGGCGAACTGCCCTTCCTCACCGTGATGACCTGGCTGGCCGTCCTGATGATGGCGCCGCTCTATGTGGTGGATCTGGTTCAGGGAAAAAGCTTCGAGATGGATGCCGGGAATCTCGGGATAATCGCCTATGCGGTCATCTTCCCCTCTTTTCTGTCGTATATTCTGTGGAACAGGGCGGTACCGGTGGTCGGCTCGAGCGTTGCGGGCATGGCGCAATACATGATTCCGATCTTCGGTGTGACGCTCTCTGTAATCCTGCTTGGCGAAAGCATCGAGAATTACCACCTGGCGGGCATGGCCGTAATATTTCTCGGCGTGTGGCTGGTGACTTCCGGCAAGAGACCGGAAACGCACAGGGGAGAAAAAACCTGAAGACCCAACTTTACGAACAGGAACCAGAATGACACGAGACGATTGTATTCTTATCGCGGGCGCGGGCCCTGTCGGCATGACCACCGCCCTTGCGCTGGCCAAAGCCGGTATCCCGGTGAAGCTTTTCGATTCGCTGGACCACATCCCCGCCGATCACCGCGCATCCACGCTGCATCCGTCGACCCTGATGATGGTGGACGAACTCGGCATGACCGAAAAGCTGCTGCCGCGCGGCATCGAATCGCCGCTGTTCCAGTGGCGCGATCGCGCCTCGGACCGCATCGTCGCCGAGTTCGATTACGGCGATATCGCCGACGTTCTGACCTACCCCTATGCGCTGCAGGTCGAACAGCACAAGACGATCGAGGTCGCGTGGGACCTCGCGAAGAAGTTCGACTGTTTCGAACTGATCCGCGAACGCGAGGTCACGGGCGTCATCCAGGATGACGACGGCGTCGAGATCACCGTGCAGGCGCCGGACGGGTCGACCGAAACCCATACGGGGCGCTATCTCGTCGGCGCCGACGGCGGCCGGTCGGTCGTCCGCAAGGCGCTGGATATCGATTTCCCGGGCTTCACCTGGGAAGAACGCTTCATCATTGTCTCCACCTATTACGATTTCGAGAAAGCCGCCGGCTACCGCTACCGCAACTACGTCGCCCATCCCGAACGCTGGTGCGCCATGATCAAGGTGCCGGGCGATGAGAGCGAAGGCGTCTGGCGCGCCCTGTTCCCGGCCTTCGGCGACGCAGCGGACGAAGAAGTGCTGAGCGACGCGTGGATCCAGGCGCGTTTTGCCGAGTGCTCTCCGTACGATCC
>JAYOMI010000004.1:81255-83236 GCA_038120765.1 Rhodospirillaceae bacterium | reverse complement strand
CCAGTGTGGCTGATCATCCTCTCAGACCAGCTACGGATCGTCGCCTTGGTGAGCCATTACCTCACCAACAAGCTAATTCGACGCGGGCTTATCCAATAGCGATAAATCTTTCCCCCGGAGGGCGTATACGGTATTAGCTCCAGTTTCCCGAAGTTATTCCGTACTATTGGGCAAATTCCCACGCGTTACTATCCCGTCTGCCACTAAGTGGTCGGAGCAAGCTCCGGCACTTCGTTCGACTTGCATGTGTTAGGCCTGCCGCCAGCGTTCGTTCTGAGCCAGGATCAAACTCTCAAGTTTGATATTACCTCAATCCACAATCACCGAAATGATCATGAACCAGGAAATAACGAGATCCATCTCAATTTAATTACGCATAGCTAAATAGTATGTTAGCCGGATGCGCTTTAAGACGGTGCTCGGTATAAACCTACACGCCGCCGCCTGCGCATCCCTTCCTATATTCACAATGTCAAAGAGCCAATTTCCGCGAACGATCCCGTTTCCGAATAGATCGGACCCGAGATTTGTTCCTGGAAACAACCGCACTGCAGGGTGTCCCGTAGCGCGGAGGCAGGTTATAGGGGCGACCCCCCTCCCCTGTCAAATCCTTTTGTGATGTTTTTTTGAAAAAAAGTGATTTTTTTTCAGGCGGTGGAAACTGGCAGTTTTCCGGGGGTTAGAGAGTCCCCGCGGGGATAGTGGCCTACGTTTCGGGCATAGCGATATGTGGTGGCCACCTCCCGGAGCGACCGCTACATACCGAAACAACTCTCTGTTCCGTCGAATCAAACGGTACTCCCACTTCTGATTTCCCGTGGTATTCTTGGCTATGGATAAAAAGGCTTTTCATAAGAGAATTCGGGCCTGCACGCTTTTCGCGGCCGGCACGCTTCTGATTGTGGCCGGATGCACCAATGGCAGCGGCCCCTCTTCCACTTCCGGCACGTCGACCGGGAACTCTGCGCGGACCGCCGTCGGTTTTGCCCAGTTCCCGGATATCGCGGTGCCGGCCAGCGCCAAGATGGATGTCGAGCGCTCGCTGGTACTGGGCGCGCGCGACGACTGGATCGGCAGGCTCGCCATGAGCGCCACCGGCACCACGTCCGAAGCCTATGACTTTTTCCTGCGCGAAATGCCGAAATTCGGCTGGCAGGAGATCACCAACGTGCGGTCGGAAGTGAGCGTGCTGACCTACAGCCGCGGTAACCGCGTGGCGACCATCCAGATTCGGAACAGGACACTCGGCGGCTCGGCAATCGACATCACCGTCTCGCCCCGGGGCCGGATTCCGGCATCTACGGCGGGCGCCGCCGCCATGCCCGCAGCACCGGCCGGTGCGGTGGAAACCGCGCCCGCCCGCTGAATTCTGTAGCCGGTTCCAGCTGCCGGCGAGACCGGCCGGCGGCGGATTCGGCTGCAGAAACGGCGGCCGATAATTTTTTTTCCCGCGATATCTTGAAATCGATTTTTCGCGCGCCTAAATCCCCGCGCGAGGCATTTTGGCACTCGCCGACAGGGAGTGCCAAAATCCTCTGACATCAATGACCTTTGTCTGATCTGAGGAGGTTTTTTTATGACGTTCAGACCCTTACATGACCGTGTTCTGGTCCGTCGCTGGCAGGAAGATGAAAAGACTGCCGGCGGAATCATCATTCCCGATACCGCAAAAGAAAAACCGATGCAGGGCGAGATCATCGCGGTCGGTGCCGGCGCGCGCCACAAGGACGGCAATATCGTCCCGCTCGATGTGGCGCTCGGCGACATTGTCCTGTTCGGCAAATACGCCGGAAGCGAAGTCACCATCGACGGCGAAGAGCTCGTGATCCTGCGCGAAAGCGACATCATGGGCGTCATCGAAGATGCCGGGGAAATCAAAAAGGCCGCCTGATCCAGGGGCCTGTGTTAACGGGGCCGCCCCTTGCGGGGGCCCGAAGAGGAGAAAATCATGGCTGCAAAGCAGGTAAAATTCGACGCGGAA
>JAYOMI010000004.1:68624-81245 GCA_038120765.1 Rhodospirillaceae bacterium | reverse complement strand
CAAAATGCTGAAAGGTGTCGATACCCTCGCCGACGCGGTGAAGGTAACGCTCGGTCCCAAGGGCCGGAATGTGGTTCTCGACAAATCGTTCGGCGCACCGCGGATCACCAAGGACGGCGTGACCGTGGCAAAGGATATCGAACTTGAAGACAAGTTCGAGAACATGGGCGCGCAGATGGTCAAGGAAGTCGCGTCGAAGACGAACGATATCGCCGGCGACGGCACGACCACGGCAACCGTGCTGTCCCAGGCGATCGTGCGCGAAGGCTCCAAAGCGGTCGCCGCGGGCATGAACCCGATGGACCTGAAGCGCGGTATCGACCTTGCGGTCGAATCGGTGGTCGCGGAACTCAAGAAGAAAGCGAACAAGCTGTCATCCAATAGCGAGATTGCCCAGGTCGGCACGATCTCCGCGAATGGCGACACCGAGGTCGGCCGGATGATCGCGGAAGCGATGGAGAAGGTTGGCAACGAAGGCGTCATCACGGTCGAGGAAGCGAAGGCCCTGGCGACCGAACTTGAAGTGGTCGAGGGCATGCAGTTCGACCGTGGCTATATCTCGCCCTACTTCGTGACCGATTCGGAAAAGCTGAACGTCAATCTCGAAGATCCGTACATCCTGCTGCACGAGAAGAAGCTCTCGAATCTGCAGGCCATGCTGCCGCTCCTGGAAAAGGTGGTTCAGTCCTCGCGACCGTTGCTGATCGTGGCGGAGGATGTCGAAGGCGAAGCGCTCGCGACGCTTGTCGTCAACAAGCTGCGCGGCGGCCTGAAAGTCGCCGCCGTCAAGGCGCCCGGCTTCGGCGACCGCAGAAAGGCCATGCTGGAAGACATCGCGATCCTGACCGGCGGCCAGGTGGTCTCGGAAGATCTCGGCATCAAGCTCGAGAATGTCACGCTCGACATGCTCGGCACCGCCAAGAAAGTCACGATCACCAAGGAAGAAACAACGGTGGTCAATGGCGCCGGCAAGAAGGCCGATATCCAGGGCCGTTGCAACCAGATCCGCGCGCAGATCGAGGAAACGACTTCTGACTACGACCGCGAGAAACTTCAGGAACGTCTGGCGAAACTCGCCGGCGGCGTTGCGGTCATCCGGGTCGGCGGTGCGACCGAAGTCGAGGTCAAGGAGAGGAAAGACCGCGTCGACGACGCGCTCAACGCGACCCGTGCCGCGGTCGAGGAAGGCATCGTCCCCGGCGGCGGGACGGCACTTCTGCGGGCAACCCAGAGCCTCGACGGACTGAAACCGGCGAATGACGACCAGCGCGTCGGGATCGACATCATCCGCAAGGCGCTGCGCGCGCCCTGCTGGCAGATCGCGCATAATGCCGGGGTCGATGGCTCCGTCATCGTCGGAAAGGTTCTTGAAAACAAGACCTACTCCCACGGCTACAATGCGCAGTCGGATCGCTATGAAGACCTGGTGAAATCCGGCGTCATCGATCCGGTCAAGGTTGTGCGGACCGCGTTGCAGGATGCGGCCTCGGTCGCGGGCCTCCTGATCACCACCGAAGCGATGATCGCGGAGAAGCCGGAACCCAAGCACTCTTCCCCGGCCATGCCTGACATGGGCGGCATGGACTACTGATCCCGATCACCATGCTTCCGCCAGCGCGCACGCGATGGCGGACAGAACAAGACTAACAGGGGCGGCTTCGGCCGCCCCTTTTTCATCCGGCATGCCGGCGGATGACTTGAAATGAAATTATGTTAAGCTTAATATAATTTCATTCTCGGATGCGTTATCGAGCGAATGTTCGTGATGGCGCGACGGCATTTCAGTGGAGATTCGCATCATGTGGCGCCCCCCGGAACGCATTAAATGGCAGCCAGAACCCGGTGAATGGCCGACCAGGGAGCAAGCCGCCGCCTCGCGGCTCTTCAGCCCCGTGGACATAGGCCCCATTTCACTTGAGCAGCGCACGTGGATTCCGGCCATGGTGCCCTGGCGGGCAACGGGCGACGGCAAGGTTACGCCGGAAGTGCTCGACTGGTACGGACGCTTCGCGCGCGGACGTCCCGGCGCCATCGTGGTGGAAGCGACGGGAATCCGAGATATCCCCTCCGGCCCGCTGATGCGGATCGGCACCGACGAATTCATTCCGGGCCTCAAGGACCTTGTCGAGACGGTACGCCGGGAAAGCGGCGGCCATACGAAGCTTTTTATCCAGTGCATCGACTTTCTCTCCATCCGGCGACGCCCCGACCCAAAGCGGTATCTTATGGAATACATGCGGATCACGGATCGGCACCGCGCCAAGCTCGGCGACGGCAGCTGGGACGACGCGCGCATACGCGAACATCTCGCAGGGCTGGAAACGCCCGAACTTGAGGGGATTCTGGATGCGCGGGAACTCGAAAGCCTGCATATGGGCGACCGCGAGCGGGTCACCGATACCCATCTGCCCCATATTGCAGACCTGCCGAATGTCCTGCCCGGCCTGTTCGCCGACGCCGCGGCCCGCGCCCGGGAAGCCGGTTTCGACGGGGTGGAGCTTCATTACGCGCATGCCTATACGATGTCCTCGTTGCTTTCGCGGCTGAACACGCGGGAAGACGGATATGGCGGATCGCTGGAAAACCGCCTGCGCCTGCCGCTCGAAGTATTCGAGAAGGTGCGCGAAACAGTGGGAAACGATTACCCCGTCGGCTGCCGCTTTCTGTCGGAAGATATCGTCGACGGCGGCAACACGCTCGAAGACAGCACCCAAATCGGCGTTGCCTTTGCCCGCGCGGGCATGGACTTCCTGTCGCTGTCCCGCGGTGGCCGGTTCGAGGATGCCCAGCAGCCCGCCGTCGGCGCCGCAGCGTATCCCTATACCGGGCCGAGCGGCTATGAATGCATGCCGCAATACATATCCGACGAACAGGGCCCGTTCGGCCGCAATATAGAGCCGGTGGCAGCGATCCGGTCCGCCGTGCGCGATGCCGGGTTCGACACACCCGTCGTGATGACCGGCGGCATCCACGGATTCACACAAGCGGAAGACGTTCTTGCCGGCGGCAAGGGAGACATCGTCGGCTTTGCCCGTCAGGCCCTCGCCGACCCGGACTGGTTTCTGAAAGTTCGGCTCGGCAAGGGCGATGAGAACATCGTCTGCGAATACACCAATTACTGCGAAGCGCTCGACCAGAAGCACGTCCCCGTGACGTGCAAGCTCTGGGACCGGGTCAATATGGACGAGCCCGGCATTCTCAAGACCGCGGACGGCAAGCGCCGCCTGTCCGCACCCGTCTGGGAACCGGATCTCGACATAGACAAAGCGCTGGACGGCGGCTAGCGCCGTCCGTCACGAGTCATCGCTGCTCCGGGCATCGCCGGCATCCAGGGTCTGGGCCGCTGACGCAGGCGCGCCGGCCGTCTTGCCGCCGAATTCTTCGACAGCATCGCTGCCAGCCGCCGCGCCGCCATTTGCGGTCGCCGCAGACATCCTGAGCAACACGTCCTGGAGAAGCTGCTGCGCACCGTCCTGAATACGGAGGCCGCTCTCCTCCGTGACCTGGCTTGCCACCACGCGGGACAGATCGACGACCTTTTCGGGCGCGGTTTTCATCGCCTGTACGCGCTCGACAACGGCGCTGGCCTCCCCGGCCGATGCTTCGACCGAGCCGATTTGCGCCCGCGCACCGCGCACCGCGGCCCGAATATCATCGACGGAGGCCTGCGCGGCCGCCACGGCGGTCACAGCGGCTTCGCCGCCGGACTGGCTTGAAATATCCGCGGTCGAAAGGCCTGACGACAACGACGCCGAATCCGCGGCATCGAGACTGACGCTGACGGTCCCGCCGGATGCGGTGCTCGCACCGAAATCGATCACCTTCGGCGCGCCGGGCGAAAGGGAATCTCCCGATAAAAGCGCAGCGCCCCTGAAGGTTGTCGCGGCAGCAATGTCGTCGATGTCGTCTCTAAGCCCGGAAAATTCGGACCCAAGAATCGCCCTGTCCTTCGCCGAAAGCTCTGCCGGCGCAGATGACGAACCATCCGGTCGTTCAACCGCGGTCAAAGCTGCGGCCTTCGCCAGCGTGTCCATGCGCTCAAGTTTGGTATCGATCGCGGACAGACCGGCATCCGCGATATCCAGCAGCGCAGCCCCCGCGGTCGCATTTGCCGCGAGTTGCCGCAATTCCGATAACTGGGTCGCATACTGCGCACCCGCAGCCACGGCAATCCGGTCGGATTTCACCGTAACGCCGTTGAATTCGACGGACTTCGCCGGGTTTCCCCCGGTCAGTTGCGCAAGCGCAACGATGCCGTCAGCCTCGGTCGTTCGTTGTTGAACCGCCGTCAAAACAGGCGACGACGCCTTTTCTATTGCCGCCATAACTTCGTCCTTCATCCAAACAGGTTCGAAGCGCACCAGGCAGTCTTGTTTATGAGCAATTTTATTTATTGCGGGAATGATAAGCCGGGAGTTCCTAACCGCCCGTGATTATTACGGACAATCTACGGCGCATTTTAAGAGACTTCGTCTCAAATCCCTGCAGAAAAACTGGCTCGAAACCCCCAATCGCAGTTACCGCAGAACAAACGGATTCGGCGCTTCCGCGTTCGACGTCTCTATCCACACCGATTTGTGCTGCAGGTATTCCTTGATCATCTCCTGCCCGCTCTCGCGGCCGATGCCGGATTTCTTATACCCGCCGAACGGCGACAGGTAGCTGACTGCGCGGTAGGTGTTCACCCAGACGGTACCGGCCTGCAATTTGCCGGCCATGGTAATTGCGCGGCCGATATTCTGGGTCCACACGCCGGCGGCGAGGCCGTAGATCACGTCATTGCCGATCGAGATCGCCTCTTCGTCGTCCTTGAACGGAATGACCGACAATACCGGGCCGAAGACTTCTTCCTGGGCGATCCGCATGTCGTTTCTGACCCTGGTGAAAATCGTCGGCTCGACAAACCAGCCCTCGCCGATCTCCGGCCCCGACGGCGTGCCGCCGCCCAGCGCCACCTCGGCGCCTTCCGCTTTCGCGACCTTGATATAGTCCAGCACCTTCTCATACTGCGGAATATTGGTGACGGGGCCGACCTGGGTCTCGAAGCTGGTGGGGTCTCCGATCTTTGCGGTCGCGCCAAGGGCAACCAGCTTCTCGACGAACTCGTCATGGATCGATTCCTGCACAAGCAGGCGCGAGCCCGCGATACAGGTCTGTCCGGTTGCCGCAAAAATACCGGAGATCACGCCTTTGACGGCGTTGTCGATATGGGCGTCGGCGAACACGATATTGGGCGACTTGCCGCCAAGCTCCATCGTGACCTTTTTCATGTGTCTCGCCGCCTGGGCGTAGATCGCAGACCCCGTGGCATCGGATCCGGTGAAGGCGACCTTTGCCACCTTGGGATGATCCACCAGCGGACTCCCCGCCTCGCCGCCAAAGCCGGTAACGACGTTTATCACGCCGGGAGGGAAGACCTGTTCGGCGATCTTCATGAATTCGAGGGTCGACGCCGACGTGTATTCCGACGGCTTGATCACTGCCGTGTTTCCCGCAGCCAGCAACGGGGCCAACTTCCAGGCAAGCAACAGAAGGGGCGAATTCCATGGAACGATACAGGCGACGACGCCGAGCGGTTCCCAGACAGTGTAGTTGAAATGGCCCGGTTTATCGATCGGAACAACAGAGCCTTCAATCTTGTCGCAAAGCCCGGCATAGTAGTAATACCACTGCGCGAGATATTTGCACTGGGCGCTCATTTCAGCGATCAGCTTGCCGTTATCGCGTACTTCGATCTCTGCAAGCTCGTCCGCCTTGTCGACGATCAGGTCGCCGAATTTGCGGATCATGTGTCCGCGCGCGGTGGCGGTCAGCGCAGGCCAGTCACCCGATTTGAATGCCTTGTCGGCTGCTTCTACTGCGCGATCGACATCGTCTGCATTGCCTTTCGGCATCAGCGCCCAGGGCTGCGCGGTATAGGGGTTGAAGGACTCAAACATCTCGCCCGAGGCGGAATCGACCCATTCGCCCCCGATAAACATCTTGTATTTCGTCAGTCCGGCAACACGCGAATCCATTTTTTTCTCTCCCGTTTTCGATAGACGGGGAGCGTATCCGACCGGCCCGGCCCGGGGCAAGCTGCCGATGCGGAAACATGCAAGGACGCCGAAACATAAAAAACGGCGACCCCGAACCGGGGCCGCCGCTGATCTGTCACCCGGCATTGACCGGGAATGAAAATTCTTAAGCTGCGCGGCGCATCGTCCGGCGCGCGGGGCGACGGGCAACCGTCTTGCGGGCGACTACCTTTTTGGCAGGTGCCTTGCGGGCGGCCGGCTTCTTCGCCGGTGCCTTCTTCGCTACGGTCTTCTTCGCGGCGGGTTTACGAACCGGAGCCTTTTTGGCGGCCGGCTTTTTCTTTACTGCAGTTGTGGTAGCCATGTTCTTGGCTCCTTCCTAAAATTGGATGATTAGTACTAACGCTCAACTAGTTGGTTTGTTGATTACCAACTGCGAGATACCCGTCCAAGGTTAAGAAAGTCTGAATATCGAATGACCTAGGTTGTGCCGGAAGACGTCCTGCCGCCCGTCTTTCTGTTCGCGCAGAACACCGCAATGGTCACCAGGACAAACCCGGCGGCGCTGCCCCAGCCGATCGGCTCGGACAGTATCCAGGCGGCGAACAGGATCGCGGTCAAAGGGTTACACCCCACGGCAATCGCGGCCTGCGTCGGTGTCACCAGCCGGAACCCGGTGATGAAACACCACATCATCAACGCGCCGCCAGGCAGGGCGAGAAAAAGAAGGGCGCCCCATCCCCGGATACTGAGATCAAGCGAGCCGGAAAAGGGAGAGCCGAAAATAATCGCAATAATAAAAAGCGCGGAAGATCCCAGAAACATAGACCATGCCGTCATCGCAACGCCGTCATACTTCATCACGTAACGCTTCGCGAAGGCGGTATAGGCTGCTGAGAAAGCCGTGCCGATCACCATGATGATATCGCCCCGGATTGCATTCGGCGGTGCATCGACGTCGAAACCGATCGCCGACCAGACGCCGGCGATGGCAAACATCACGCCGAGAAATTTCCAGGATGTTATCCGCTCTATTCTGAACGCCGCCGCCAGGAACATCGTTACCAGCGGCATGCAGGCATATATCAGTGCCCCGCGCGCAGACGTCGTGTCCTCGAGGGCCCGGGCGAAGCAATAAGGGAAGGCCGCGAAGAAGATCAGTGCGAGCACGATAAGACCCGGCCAGTCCCGCGGATCGACCCGGAACCGCCGCCCCTGATACGCCACAAGCAGCAGGAGACACGCCGATGCGATCAGATAGCGAACGCTGGCCAGCGTGAAGGGATCGGATTCCGGCACGACAAACCTAGTCATCACCACCGTCAACCCGCCGATGCTCGCCGCCGAACACACAAGGGTCATGCCCAGCAGCGCCTCGCGATCGATCATCGGGTAAAAGCCCGCGCGATTGCGAAAGAGTTCGGCGGAACCCTCAATCGTGGGCCCTGTCGCGGAGGACGGATTCACGGAACCGGGCGCGGATCGCCGTGCCATCGCGCATCGGCAAGATCATCGGGACGGCATCCGTGTTCACCTTGACGGCAACGAAGACCGGTCCCTTGGTGTCGTACAGGAGCGGGATTGCCGCCTCGAGCTCCGTCTTGTTCCAGACCGTCGCGGTCTCCGCGAAGCCCGCCGCCGCCGCCATCCTCGGCAGGTCGACGCCGTGGCCCGTATGGGTCTCCTGCATGCCGGTTTCGCCGTAATGCTGGTTGTCGATGACGCAGATCGCGAGGTTCACCGGCGCTGCGACGGCGGTCGTGGCCAGTCCACCGATCCCCATCAGCATCTCGCCGTCGCCGGTGAGCACGATTACCCTGCGGTCGGGCTGCGCGCGCGCAAGGCCGAGCCCGGTCACCAGAGCGCCGCCCATTCCGCCCCAGAGATAAAAGTTGTTCGGGTGGTCACCGGCCGCAGCGGCATCCCAGGTGGTGGATCCGAGCCCCGTGACCATCAGCATGTCGCCCCGGTCGCGAACGATGCGCGAGACGACGTCCCGGCGGTTCAGTGTGATTTTTTTCTTCGCAGCCATTATTTGCGCCAGTCCTTGAAACCGATCACGCGCTGGCCGATCAGAACGGCAACGGCGCGATAGGAATTGAAGGCAAGCTGAGACGCGGCATAGATCGTCTCGGCAACGTCGTCGGGATCGTCGACGCGATAAACAATCACCCCGGCATCCTCGAGCGATTTCTGCGTGCCCTGCCCCATGGGTATCTGCCACGGATTGAATTCGCCCCATTCGCCCCGCATCGTGACCAGCATCAGCAGCGGCGAGCGTGTCTCCTCTATGATCGACAGCATATTGATGCAGTTGCCGACGCCGGATGACTGCATGAGCACCGCGCTGCGGTCGCCGCCGAGCCAGGCACCGAGCGACAGGGCGACGCCTTCTTCCTCGGTCGTCAGGCGCGTGGCCTTGATATGATTGTCTGCAAGGCAGGATTTGATCAGGGACGCATGACCCGCATCGGGCACGTAGCTCACCTGAGCGATACCGGCATCCTTGAGGGTTCTGAATATGTCTGCCGGCCAGGTTGGTGCTGCCGCCCGTTTTTTCTTCGCCGCCGCCATAACAGTACCGTCGCTGTGGAAAAATATGATGGGAAACTCCGCTGCCCATCTATTATCCGCTTCGCCGCGCCAGTACAATCATCAACGCATAAAACAACGGTGCACACATGGCAGTCGTGGACGCGAACGGCATCAATATCAGCTACGAACTCGACGGGCCCGAAGGCGCGCCCTGGGTGACCTTCGTCACCGGCATCACGAATGACACCACAATGTGGGACGACCACGTCCCCGCGCTCAGCCGCAATTTCCGGCTTCTGCGTCTCGATTCCCGCGGCCATGGGGGCACCGACGCGACACCGCCGCCCTATTCGTTCGAGCAGCTGACCGGCGATGTCGCCGCTGTCTGGGACGAGCTGGGCATCGAGCGTACGCATGTCGTGGGGATCGGTCTCGGCGGCATGACGACCATCGCGCTTGCCCTGCGTTTTCCGCGGCGCGTCTCGGCCATCGTGCCCACCGCCTGCCGGGTCGAGCTTGTCCCCGAATATGAGGCGATCTGGCCGCCAATGATCGAAAAATCGGCGGCGGAGGGTATCGCGGGGATCGTCGATATCACCGCGAGCCGCTGGTGCCCGGAATCCTTCCGGGACGCGAACCCGGAAAAGATGCAGGCGGTGCGCGCCATGATCCGCCGGACCTCGCTGGACGGCTATCACGGCTGCATTCAGGCGCTGCTGACCGTCGATTTCGCGGCGGAGCTGTCATCGCTGCGCATGCCCTGCCTGTTCGTCTCGGGCGCGCTGGACACAATCGGCGGGCCATCGGATGTGATGCAGGAAATGGCGCAAACCGTTCAGGACGGCCAGCATATCTCGCTGCCCGATGCCGGCCATATCTGTAATATCGCCAATCCGGCTGCCTATGACGACGCGCTTCTCAGCTTTTTCGAATCTCTCTAGGAGTCCATTGGATGTTCAACCCGCTTAATCCGGACGGCGTTGCCCCACCCGTCCGCAAATATGTCCACACCATGACCGTCCCGGCGGGCTCCAAGCTTCTGAGCGTGTCCGGCCAGGTCGGCACCCTCCCCGACGGGAGCATCCCCGAAGGGATCGAGGCGCAGTCAGAGGCCGCGTGGGCCAATTGCCTGAAATGCCTTGAGGCGCACGGCATGGGAATCGAAAATATCTACAAGGTTGTCCAGTACCTCACGGACCCGCAACACAGGGACGCCCATTTCGCCATCCGTGACCGGTATCTCGGAGATCATAACATCACATCGACCCTCCTCTTCATTTCGGCTCTGGCGCAGCCGGAAATGCTGGTCGAGGTCGAGATCTTTGCGGCAGCGCCGGAATGATCCGGACATGCGCACTCGCGGGCCTGGCGCTGCTTCTGGCGATGAGCCCGGCGACCGCCCAGCGCAAGGTACCGGTCGATCTTGAACTGTCCTTTGTGGTCGACGCATCTGGCTCCATCGATCAGGAGGAAATCCAGCTTCAGCGGCAGGGATATGCGGACGCGTTGACGAACCCCGAGGTACAACGCGCCATCGCCAGCGGGTTCCTCCGGTCCATCGCCGTCACCTATATCGAGTTCGCGGCGGATCAATGCGTCTGGCAGTGGCTCGACTGGACCAGAATCTCCGATATCCCCTCGGCCCGCGCGGCCGGCGCGAAAATCATGTCGGCGCCCCGGGAATTCTGTTCCGGCGGCAACGCGATCGGCGACGCCGTCGCCTTCGCAACGAAATCGACCCTGGAAAACGGTTTCGACGGCTCGCGCAAGGTCATCGACGTTTCCGGCGACGGCCCCGACACGACAGGCGCCATTCCGGTGCAGGACGCCCGCGCGGTCGCGATTGCCAACGGCTTCACGATCAACGGGCTGGTGATTCATCGCCCGTCAATGCCCGAACTGGGCGATTACTACCGCGCCAATATAACGGGCGGGCCCCGGTCATTCGTCATCCAGGCAAACAGCCGGCGCAGTTTCGCGGACGCCATCGTCAAGAAACTGATCCTGGAGATTTCCGATCTGGTTCCGGAACGCCAGCACGCCGAACGCTAGACGTCCACCACCGCAATCATGTCGATCTCGATCATCATGTCGGGATGGGCGAGGCGGCTGACCTCGAACGTCGTCGAGGTCGGCCAGCCGGGTCCGAGATATTTTTCCCGGATATCGACGCACTCGAAGAAAGCGTCCATGTCCGTGACATAGGTAACCGCCTTCACGACGTCTTCTAGCGATGCACCGGCCGCCTCAAGCGCATTCTTCAGGTTCTGTCCGACCTGTTCGAACTGGGCGCGCATATCGCCCTTGCCGACGGGGTTTCCGTCCTTGTCCCAGGCGAGCTGGCCGGATGTGAAAATCATCCGCTTGCCTTCAACCGAAACCGCCGTCGGAAACATGGCCTTGCCGTCCATGATGCGGGCATAGACAGTGTCGGGCACGTGGTTTTCGCGTTTCGCGGGCATTTCATTTCCTCCTGTGCAGGCCGGATCGTTGACCGCCCTTTTTTCCGGTGTACCGGCGGGTGGATTACTGACCGGTGAATTTCGCTTTCCGGCGTTCGGCAAATGCGTTGATGCCCTCGTTGTAGTCGTGGGTCCAGCGCAGCTTCTCGTAGGAATGTCCCTCGATCTCCAGCGATGTCTTCAGCGGAGAATCGTAGGCCGAATTCAGCACCTTCTTGAGGGATGCAAGGGCAATCGGCGACAGCGCATTCAGCTTTGCCGCATATTCCTCGACCATGGCCTGCAGGCCTGCCGCATCCTCGGCGACGTCTGTCAGCAGCCCCCAGTCATGGGCCTTCGGCGCAGGAATACGGGTACCGAGCATCACCATATCCTTGGCGCGGGTCAGGCCGGCAATCCGCGCAACACGCACGCTGCCGCCGGAACCCGGCATCTGGCCAAGGGAACTTTCGGGCAGACCGACCAGCGTATCCTTCGTCGCAAAGCGGAAATCGCAGGCCATCGCGAGTTCGAATCCGACACCGAAGGCGTATTTCTCCATCGCGACGATCACCGGTTTCTCGGCCCGCTCCGGCGCGCCGATGTTCCAGTGCAGGTCCGACATCTTGTTTTTCGGGATATCCGGGAACGCTTTCACATCTCCGCCGGACGTGTAGCATCCGTTCGCGCCCTTGATGACAATCACGCCGATATCGTCGTCTTCGTCCATTTCCTCGATCAGCGCGCGAATCTGCGCACGCCCGGTATAGGAGACGATGTTCAGCGGCTCGCGGTCGAGGATCAGGTAGCCGATACGTTTTTCCGCATCGATATCGACCCGCAGCCCGTCCAAGTTCTCGAGGATGGATGCCCGCTGCCGAGCGTAATTCTTTTCTGCCATGTTGGTATTCCCTGTTTAGAGCGTTGATTGAAAATCGGGGTTTGTTTCATAGTCGCCGTCGCGCAGAAACCGCCGGAGCAGTTTTCCTGCGGCAGAGCGCGGAATTTGCTTTACGAAGACATAGGCCCGGGGCCGCTTGAACCGCGCGAGAGCGCTTTCGAGACACCATGTGTCGAGCGCCCCGGCGGAGCAATCGGCAGAGGCCGGCTCGACAAAGGCGACGATCTTCGCCCCCATGCGTTCGTCCGGCATGCCGATGACCGCAACCTGTTCGACCAGCGGCGATCTGGACAGCACGTCCTCGACTTCTTCGGGGTAAATGTTTTCGCCGCCCGAAATGACCATGTCGTCGACGCGGCCGACAACGTAGAGCTCGCCGTCTTCGTCGAAATAGCCGAGATCGCCGGTGAAGTACCATCCGTCCCGGATCGACTTCGCGTCGGCGTCAGGCCGTTTCCAGTATCCGGCGAAAGCCTCCATGCCGTCCATCGGCACGATGATCTCGCCGGACTCGCCCGGCGCCACGAGATCGTCCGGCCCGCTGCCGCCATCGGGGTCCGGCGCGACGATGCGGATAATCTGTCCGATTCCGGCCCGCCCGGAACACCCGGGCTTTTCCGCGACGTGATCGCAGATCGCGAAGCAGAATATCTCGCTCGAGCCGTAGAAATTGTGGAAATGGCGCGGGTTGAACTCCTGCTGGCACAGCGCCGTCAGCGCCGACGTC
>JAYOMI010000004.1:59094-68614 GCA_038120765.1 Rhodospirillaceae bacterium | reverse complement strand
AAACCGATATTCCGGCAGCTCGACAGGTCGTAGTCGCCGCGCTTCGGGTGATGCAGCATGTCGTGGAACAGGGTCGGCACGAGAAAAAGGATGTCGATTTTCTCTTCCTGTATCAGCTGCATGGCAGCCTCTGCATCCCATGACCGCTGACAGATCAGTGCGCTGTTCAGCAACATGGACATCAGCATCGAGCGCACGCCCATTGTATGGAACATCGGCATGACGCCGAGGGTGGACTCGCCGCGGCGATAATAAAGCTGGGCGATACAATGAGTGGCCGCGAGTCGTTCCGCCCGGTGAGAGCGCGGCACGCCTTTCGGCCGGCCCGTGGTGCCCGACGTATACAACATCAGGCAGAGTTCGCTGTCATCGACGGCAGACGGCCCGTCAACGGGCGGCGCTTCCAGCAACCGGTCGAAATCGCCGGCATCCACATCGAGGGAGACCAGCCGCGTATCCCCGTGAATTGCAATCGCCTCCCCTGTCGACTCCCGCGTCGACGCCTCGAAGGCGACGGCGACCGTATCGGCATCCTGCAGGACGTAGGCAATTTCCTCCGTGCCGGCCCGCCAGTTGAACGGCGTAAAGACCAGGCCGAGCATCTGGCAGGCCCAGTACAGCGTGGCGGTCTCGTAGCGGTTGGACAGGATCGTCACGAAATGATCGCCGGTTGTCAGACCGCGCGCCTGCAGACCCCCGGCAACTGCCCGGATATCTTCGTACCAGCCCGCGTAGTCCCGTCGCAATTCGCCATCGACAACCGCCTCCGCACGGGGATCGCGCTGCACATGCCGGTAGAAAACCTCGCCGAGGTTCATTGCCCGCTGGCCTGCCGGATCGCCCGGACGATCTGTGTATAGCCCGTGCAACGGCAGATATGGCCCGACAGCATGTCGCGGATTTCATCGTCGCTCGGCTTCGGGTTTTCCTGCAGGAACTTCGTCGACGACATCAATATGCCCGCCGTACAGAAACCGCACTGCAAAGCCCCGTTTTCATTGAACGCTTTCTGCAGGGTATTCAGCGTCCCGTCGGATTCGGCGAGGCCTTCGACGGTCTGGATTTCCATACCGTCGCACTGGACCGCATAGCGCAGGCAGCTCCGCGTCGCCGCGCCGTCGATGATTGCCGTGCACGCGCCGCAAACGCCGTGTTCGCAGCCGACATGGGTGCCGTAGAGGCCGAGTTCGTGCCGCAGAAAGTCGGTGAGCAGCATCCGCGGTTCCGCATATCCCGACACGGCCTTGCCATTGACGGTAATATTCACGCGCTGTTTCTGGTCCGGTTTGATCCGCAGCATCACGCCGCCTCCTGCTGTCCGGTCGCATCATTGAAAGCCGCCGCCAGTACCCGAGCGCCGAGCACCCGCACCAACTGGCGCCGGTAATCGGCATTCGCCTGCAGATCGACCATGGGATCGACGGCCTCGGCAACTTCGTTGGCGATCTCGACGGCGACCTCGCTGGTCGCCGGCTTCCCGATAAACCCTGCCGTCGCGGCAACAAAGGGGCGGTCTTCCACACCGCCGAGGCCAAGCGACAGATCGGCGATGGTGCCATCTCCGGCAACCGTCGCTTCGGCGGCGACCGCGGTGATCGCAAAATCCCCGTAGCGCTGGGCAAGTTCCTCGAATGCGTAACCCGTCCTTTCCCGGCGGAGCGGCCAGGTCAGGCCGGTGACCAGTTCATCGGCACGGCGATCGGTCGTCAGAAGTCCCTGGAAAAATTCACGCGCTGGCACTTCGCGGCTGCCACCGGGCGACTTCAACGTTACCGCGCCTGAAAGCGTCACCAGTGTCAGCGGAATTTCCGCGCTCGGATCGGCATGCGCCACGGATCCGCCGAGCGTCCCGCGGGACCGGGTCTGATAATGCCCGACATGCGGCAATGCCTTTGCCAGCAGCGGCACGCCCGACATCAGCGCCGGCATGTTCATCGCGCCGGCCTGGCGTATCAGCGTGCCCGTCCGGACCGTCGCATCGCCGGCATCGAGAGTGCCCAGTTCGGCAAGCCCGTTGATGTCGATCAGCGCCCTGGGCCGGACGAGACGCATATTCAGCATGGCGCCGAGCGACAGACCGCCGGAAATGATGCTTGCGTCGCCACCGAATTCCTTCAGCAGGTCCAGCGCCTCTTCGACCGTGTCCGGGCGGCAGTATTCGAAAGCGACCGGCTTCATGAACGGCCTCCGAACAGCCGCCGGAAGAACCCGGGGCCGCCGGTATCTCCACCGCCCTCGCCGCCGGATTTGAGCCGCCGGTCGAACCCGCGGAAAAACTGACCGATCAGGATTTTCGTGACGGTGCCGAGCATCCGCTGGCCGACCGCCGCGACCTTGCCGCCGACATTGGCCCGGTAACTGAAAGACAGCTTCGTTCTGCCGTTGCCGAGGTCCTCGAGGGTCACCCGGCCTTCGCCTTCACCGAATCCGAGCGCGCCGGATGCCTTGCCGACGAGCCTAACGCTCCGGGCTTCGATCTTGTCCTTCAGAGCTATCGCCGCGCTATAGGTCCCTTTGATCCCGGCAACACCGATCACGACATCGGCCGTGAAACTGTCCTCGCCCACCTGTTCGAGCTTTTCGCATCCCGGCACAACGGCAGCGAGAGCATCGGGGTCGAGGAGCATCTTCCAGACTGCCGCAGGCGGGGCAGACAGTTCGACCGACCCTTCGCCGGTGAGCCCGCCTTCGACCGCGCCCGCCTCGCGCGGACCTTCGCCGACCTTGGCACGGGTCGCGCCGGCGCGATGGTATTCATGCCCGTTTGCCTTCGCCCAGGTCTTGTTCAGGGTCAGCGGCAGTTCGATATCGAACGTGCCGAGTGCATCCGCCGCCGCGTTCGCGATGGCCGTCGGCGCCAGCATGGACGAGCCGTCGCCCATACCCTTCGCGCCCAGATTATTGTGCGGCGACGGAGTATTGAAATGCCCGATGATTACGTCGGGCACTTCGGGTGCTGTGATGCAGAGATAGTCCGCGAATGTTCCCGCCTGCGGGTTCGCGCCGGCGTCATAAACGAATTCCTCGAACAGTGCGCCGGCGAGGCCATGGGCGAAACCGCCGTAAATCTGGCCTTCGACCACGAGTTCGTTGAGCACATTACCGACATCGTGCACCGACACGTATTTGACGACATCGATCTCGCCGGTCGCGCGGTCTATCTCAACGGCAGCAAGATCGAAGACGTAGCCGAACGTCACGGCACTGCCGACACGGTCCTGATCGTCGGGCGCATCAAGCATCGGCGGGTTCAGGATTGTCGTTTCGAACAATCCGGGCTCCATCCCCGCGGGCAGCCCTGCCGGATGCCAATGGGTCTGCGACGCGACACGGCGGATCGACAGGGCTTTTTCGGGGACGCCAACGACCCGGGCCTCGCCACCCACCAGTTCGACATCTTCGGGCGCAACCTCAAGGTTCTCGGCGGCAATCAGCTTGATCTTTGTCGCGACCTTTTCGGCGGTTTCCGCAATCGTGCCGATGACGACGGAGGAAAACCGGTTCGCATAATTGCCCGACGCAAGCGACCAGGCGCTTGTCGCCGTATCCATCTCCGTGATCACATCGATCTGATCGGGACGCAGCCCCAGCGCATCGGCAACGACCTGCGCGGCCACGGTCTGATGCCCCTGTCCCGCAGGCGTGGAAACGGTCTTCACGGTGACGGAGCCCGACGGATCGATGGAAATGGTCGCCGTACCCAGCCCGCCGGAGCGGCCGCCGGCCTTCGCGCGTTCGTCGGGCGTCTGGGCGAGGGTCACATAGGCCATGTTGGAGCCGGAGGGTTCGATCCCCGCCGCCATGCCGATACCGAAAAGCTTGCCCTCGGCGCGCGCCTTTTCGCGCGCGGCCTTCAGGTCGTCATAGGCGGCAAGATCCAGGGCCTGATCGAGACCCGCCTCGTAATCTCCGGAATCGTAGAGCGCGCCGGCAGGCGAATCGTAGGGGAACTCGTCCGGCTGGATGAAATTCCGGCGGCGTATCTCGGCGGGATCGATGCCGAGTTCCTTCGCCCCCGCCTCCATCGCGCGTTCCAGCGCAAAATAGAACTGCGGGCCGCCATAGCCGCGGTTAAGGCCGATCGGCGTCGTATTGGTCACGACAAGCCGGTTCTCGACGAAGATGTTCTTTACCCGGTAGCAGCCGTTCGAGGCGGCATGCATACGATACACCGAGGCGGGTTCGGGGGCGCGCACATAGGCGCCGACATTGACGATATTGTCGAACCGCAACCCCAGCAGCTCGCCATCACTGGCAAATGCGGCCTCGACACGATCTGCACGATCCGCCGCGGTGGAGGCCCCGACCAGATGTTCGAGGCGGTCCTCGATCCAATTCAGGGGACAGCCCAGCAGCTTTGAGCAGGCGCCCAGCAGGACCATGTAAGGATACATCGCCTGCTTGATGCCGAAGCTGCCGCCGGAATGCGGCGCCGTGATCAGGCGCAGACGGTTGCCCTGTACGCCGAGCGCGCCGGTCATCAGTGCATGCAGAATGAAGGGGCCCTGAAAATTCGACCAGATCGTGTAGCGATCAGGCTCTTTCTCGAAGTTCGCGACGACGCCGTAGGTTTCCATCGGCGTGGACGAATAACGCGGGAAGCGCCAGTCCAGCTTGATCACCTTGTCCGCCTTCGCGAAGGCGGCGTCGGGATCGCCATAGCTGAAGGTTCGATGATGCACCTGGTTGGAGCCAACGTCATCATGGAGGAGGCTCGCCCCCTCTTCCAGCGCCTGGACAGGATCCGCGACCGGCGGCAGCGAGTCGTATTCGACCTCGATCAGTTCCATCGCGTCTTCGGCGACGTAGCGATCGATGGCAGCGATGACCGCGACCGGCTCGCCCACGTAGCGAACTTTTTCGACTGCGATGGGATAGAACTTGATCGGTACGCGCACGGCGCTCGGGATCGGATTGATCGACCCGGCGATGTCAGCGCCCGTCACCACGCCGTGAACGCCGGGAAGCGCCCTGGCCTTTGACGTATCGATCGACTTTATCCGGGCATGCGCGTGGCTCGATCGCAGGATCGCGACATGGCGAATGCCGGCAACGGGTTCCAGATCATCGATAAACCGGGCATTGCCGGTCAGCAGCGCGGCATCCTCCTTGCGGGGATACCGCGCGCCGACCCAGCTATCGGATGTTTCGACCCCTGAAATGGCGGAACCCCCTAACGGTTGTTCAGCGCGACCGCGGCCGAGCAGTAGTCGGCGACCATCGCATTCAGCATGTTGGACAATTCTTCATTGTTCAGCGTGCCGTCATCGTTGAACGCCCCCGGCGCCTGGGCCAGCGTGAACATTTTCGGATAGACCCAGGTGCCGAGCGCTTCGAAAGAAGTGCGCAGGCTCATCAGACCCCGCACACCGCCGACCAGCGACGGCGTCGCCGCGGACAGCAGGATCGATTTCCTGTCGAGCGGCATCGGTTGCATGCGCGACAGCCAATCGACGGCATTCTTGATGACGGCGGGCGGCAACCAGTTATATTCCGGCGATGTCAGGATCATGCCGTCCGCGGCGGTAATCCTTTCCGCCAGCGCCTTGGCGCCGGCGGGCACGCCGGAAGACTGCTGGTCGTCGAAATTATACATCGGCATGTCGAAGTCGTTGATGCGCGCAAAGTCCACCTCTGCGCCATTCGCCTCGGCGACCTTTGCAATCAGTCTGGACAGCTTGAGATTGAGGGAATCCTCTCTGAGCGACGCCGAATAGACGAAAATCTTCATTCCTCGGTTTCCTTTAAAGGTGCGTTATCTGGGCGGACAATAGCGGCCAAACGTGCGCTGGTCCAATACCCGGAACGGCGAAACGCGACAGCCTTGAAAGGCGCCGAATTCAGCCTACCCTGAGCGTTCGCCCACTCCTCCCGTCAGACCTGCAGCGGACCTGAAAATGACCGAACCCCGGATAATCGAAGCCCTGAACGAGGCGGATATGGACGCGTGCCGCGCGATCCGGACAGAGGTCTTCTGCGGCGAGCAGGGCGTCAGCCGCGATCTCGAATTCGACGGGCTGGATTCCGTGTGCCGTCACTATCTCGCACGCATCGGCGACAGTGCCGTGGGTACGGCACGGATTCGGCCATTGGGTGCGGGGAAACTCAAATTCGAACGCGTCGCGATACGCGTGGCGCACAGGAACTGTGGCATCGGACGGCTGGTAATGGAACGGGCACTGTCCGATGCCGTCCGGTCGGGCGGGGAGACCTGCATTCTCCATGCGCAAACGGAAGCGGCGGCCTTTTACCTCAAGCTGGGCTTCATCCAGGAAGGCGGCATTTTCCTTGAAGCCGGCATCCCCCACGTCCGCATGACAAAAAATCTGTAACAACCATGCGGCCGTATACAGGCCCGTGGGGATTAACTATTAAGTTTCATCGTCCTTCCAGAGTGGCGGAGACAGGGGTTTAGTTTTGAAAGATCTGAAAGTAATCATCGCGGGCGCGGGCCTCGGCGGACTGGCGGCGGCAGTGTGCCTCCTGAAGGCCGGCTACGACGTGGAAATCTACGAGCAGGCCCCGGAGCTCGGCGAAGTCGGCGCAGGCATCCAGATGAGCGCCAACGCCATGCATGTACTCAACTATCTCGGCGTCGGCGACGAAATCTCCGCGAAATCCGTGCGCCCCGCTGCCTATGTCTTCCGCCTGCACGATACCGGCGAGCTGATCGACCGGTTCGAGTTGTCGGAAGAACATCTCAGATTGCACAAGGCGCCGTACAATCAGGCGCACAGGGCCGATCTCCATGAAATTCTGGCCAACGCCGTCCAGAAAATGAAGCCGGGTCTGGTGCACCTGAACAAGCGCGCTACCCGCTTCAACGAAACCGACGACGGCGTGGAGCTGTTCTTCGACGACGGCACCAGCGCAAAAGGCGACGTCCTGGTCGGCGCAGACGGCGTCAAATCGGTGATCCGGGACCAGATAGCCGGTGCGGTCCCGGCAGTTTATACGGGCGATTCCGCATGGCGCATTACCATTCCAAAGGACAAGCTCCCGCCGAATTTCATGGAAGAAGTAATGTCCGTCTGGATGGGTCCGGGGAAGCACGCGGTATCCTACTGGCTGCGGAATGGTGACCTGTTCAATTTTGTCGGCGCCGTGGAAACACCGGTCGCATCGGAAGAATCCTGGACCGCCAAATTCCCATGGGAAGACCTGAAGGCCGATTTCGTCGGCTGGCACGAAGACATCCAGACGGTGATAGATCTCGCGGATCGCGACCAGTGTTTCCGCTGGGCACTTTATAAACGCCCGGTCGTCGACACCTGGAGCACGGCGCGGGCAACGATCCTCGGCGACGCCGCCCATGCCACACTGCCCTATCTCGCCCAGGGCGCGGCGATGGCGATCGAGGATGGCGCTGTATTGTCCCGTGCTTTGGGACAGGAAGACAATATCGCGGATGCCTTGAAGCTTTATCATCGCAACCGCGTCGAACGCACCGCACGCGTAGTGGAAACATCGGACGCCAATCGCAAGCTTTTCCACCTCGACAGCGTCGACGAGATCCGGAAGGCATTTGCCTCGCGGAACGAGGGAGCCGATCGCAACGGCTGGCTGTACTCCTACAATCCGCTCACCGTCGAACTGGTCTGACGTTCTATTCCACCACGTAGAGATAGATAATGCCCAGCGCGGCGCAGACCGCGAGGGTCGGGATCATGCCCGTCCCGAAGCGCAGGGTCGCGACCAGAGCCCCTGTCGTGAGAACGAGGATTGCGGGATCGACACTGTCGAACGCTGGCACGAACACACGCGCGATCCCGAGAGATACTTCGGCGACGTCTGAAAACACGGTGTGGATACCGAACCAGACAGCAAGGTTCAGGATGACCCCGACCACCGCAGCGGTGATCGCGGTCAACGCGGCGTTCAGGGGTCGATTGCCACGCAGCGCTTCGATATAGGGGCCGCCCAGAAATATCCACAGAAAGCACGGAACGAACGTTACCCACGTCGTCAGGACAGCGCCCAGCGCGCCGGCAAGCACCGGATCGAGCGCGCCCGGATTGCGAAATGCCGCGAGAAAGCCGACATGCTGGACCACCATGATCAGCGGACCCGGCGTCGTTTCCGCCATGCCGAGCCCGTCCAGCATTTCGCCCGGCGCAAGCCAGCCATAGACCTCGACCGCCTGCTGGGCGACATAGGCGAGCACCGCATAGGCGCCGCCAAACGTGACCACCGCCATCTTGCTGAAGAACATCGCTTCCTGGGTAAACACGTTCTGAGGTCCGAGGGTCGCGGCCAGGAGCGCAATCGGGCCGAGCCAGAGGACCAGACAGATACCAACGACCAGAACCGCCCGCCTCAATGAGGGCCTGACATGGGTCAGCGCCCCCTGAACGAGCATTTGGTCCACGGCATAACCGCTGCCATCCGCCCCGTCGGTGCTGTTTTTGTCGTGATCTTCATCGCTGGATGTCGGGAACAAGGACGGTGCGGCCCGGAACCCGACGATCCCGATCAGGGCGGCGCAGGCAATGATGACGGGAAACGGCACTGCAAAAAAATAGATCGCGATGAACGCGCCGGCGGCAACCGCAATCATCAACCGGTTTCGCAACGCCTTGCCGCCGATGCGCAGAACCGCCTGAATGACAACGGCAAGGACGGCCGCCTTGACGCCGAAAAACATGGCCTCTACCAGGGTGACATCCCGGAACCCGGAATACAGGATGCTGAGCACCAGCATGACCGCCGCACCGGGCAGGACGAAAAGGACGCCCGCGACGATCCCGCCGAGCGTCCGGTGCATCAGCCAGCCGCAATACGTCGCCAATTGCTGCGCTTCAGGGCCCGGCAGTAGCATCGCGTAGTTCAGCGCATGCAGGAAGCGGCTCTCGCTGATCCAGCGTTTTTCATCCACCAGAATACGGTGCATGAGCGCGATCTGCCCCGCCGGACCGCCGAAGCTCAGCAGACCAATTTCCAGCCATACGCCGAAGGCTTCGCGGAGGGAGGGAATATCTGTTTTCATGCCGGGGAATCATGGTGCATCGTCTTACTGCACCCGGTTCATGACGGCATCTTGACGGTCTGTCTGTAATTAGTTTGCGCCGCGCGGGCCTAACCGACGGCCAGCTTGCCCGAATTGAAATCGTCGACCGCCTGCTGCAGTTCCGCGCGGGTATTCATCACGAACGGGCCGTATTTTTCGACGGGCTCACGGATAGGCTGCCCCTCGCAATAGAGAATATCCGCGCCGTCCGGCCCGGCCGTCACGGTGACGGTGCCCTCGCCGCCGAATACGGCGACACCCGGTGCAGGCACGTCATGCTGACCGCCTTCGCGGTCCGGCGCCTGTATTGTCCCTTCGTAGACGCACATGAACAGATCGCTGCCTTCGGCCGGCTCGATCGTCCATTCGGCCCCGGCATCGAGCCGGACATCCATGAGGCGGATCGGAATCTGCGGCTGGGCCGGCCCGGCAACGCCCTCGAATGTGCCCGCGATGACCCGCGCCGTTCCGCCATCGAAAGACGCCCGCGATATACGGTCTGCCGGGATATCC
>JAYOMI010000004.1:52761-59084 GCA_038120765.1 Rhodospirillaceae bacterium | reverse complement strand
TAAGCGGGCGGTATCATTTTCTTTTCCGCCGGCAGATTGACCCAGAGCTGGAACCCCTTCAGCCGACCGTCGATCATTTCCGGCAGTTCAGAATGAATAATCCCCCGCCCGGCCGTCATCCACTGAACGTCGCCGGGACGCAGCAAACCGTCATTGCCGACCGAATCCTTATGTCTCATCAGGCCTTCGAGCATGATGGTCACCGTCTCGAAACCGCGGTGCGGATGGTTCGGAAAACCGGCGATATAGCTGTCCGGATCGTCGCTATCGATGCGGTCCAGCATCAGAAACGGGTCCACCATGTCGAGATGCGGCGTGCCGACCATCCGCGTCAGCTGCACGCCCGCGCCGTCGGTCGCCGGCATGCCGGGGGAGATCGCTGTGAGATATCTGGCGTCGCTCATGATCGTACCTTCTGGTCTTGTTTCCTGTCAGGGAAGTATGTCGAAACCCCCGGCAATTCCACTGTGATAGCGGGCGAAGGCAGTCATCGACTGCATGCCGTCGCCGTCCAGCGCCCACAAAGTCGCCCCCGCCTCCGTCTTTGCGCCGCGTATCGTGAACGGCGCAGTATCGAATACCGGCTTGTGAATTCGGAAATCGAGCGACTTCAATGCTTCCCCGGCGACACCCGCCCGCGCCATTTCGACCATCAGAAAATTGATCAGCGTTCCCTGCACGATCAATCCCGGATGACCCTCTACATCAACGGCGTAGCGCCGGTCGTAGTGGATCCGGTGGGAATTGAACCGGATCGCCGAAAAGCGAAACAAAGTCACCGGATCCGGCTCCACAACACGCTCCCAGTCAAAGGCCGCGGGCAACGGGGGCGTCCACGTATCGAGGCGGTACTCCGTCCCGAAATACATGAACCGCCTCTCCTCGACGACTGCCACGCCGGCCGGGCCGCTCAGGCTCTGGCGGAACATCAGAGAAACCACGGGACCGCCGGCAAGCTGGTCATCGATATCTATTTCGGCGATTTCGCTCGTCCGCGTCATCTCATCGCCGATCCGCAACACACCCTCGAATCTGGTGTTCTCACCGCGCAGTCTCTGGATCGGAAGCGGAATTTTCGGCATAAACCCGCCCGCGGGCTGCCCGTCTTCCCGCATATTCTGCGGACCGTGGGTCGGCACGAAAAACGGTCCGTGCCAGCCTGGCGGAAGCGGGTCGCCGGCCCGCTTTGCAGGCGGGTCGATGCCAAACGTCGCTGCAAGTTGCGCCACACCGGCCGCTGTCACCACATCCGATGTCGTGACGGAATTTCCGACATATTCGGCCAGACCAGCCAGAAAATCAGTCAAAGCACATCTCCCTGAAAATCAGTCCGTTTACACGGTCGCGGTCACGCCGCCCGCAGAATGCGCACCACTTCGGGCCAGCGAAGTGCGCCCTGCTCCGCCATCTGGGCCGCGTAGGCGTCATAGGGATAGTTGCCGAACGCGGTTTTGAAGTTCTCGCGGGCGCGAATGCGGCCGAACCAGTCGGTCACCCGCGGGCGCGATTCTTCCCACATCGGGTGGAACTGCAGTTCAGCCACCCGGTTAAGATACGAGGTCAGCGACACATCGGCGAGAGTATACGCATCCCCGGCCAGCCAGTCGCGATCCGCCAACGCCGCTTCCATGTCCGCGAGCAGCGCGTCGTAGGCCCAGACGGCGTTGACGAATAGCCGGGATTCGGTGCCTTTCTCGATCATCTCGCGACGCCAGGTGCGCCGCGCCGGATCCGGCGTCGCAGCGAGCATTTCCGCGATCTCTTCGGCCGGTTTTTCGAGCCATTGCAGCCGGAAGGCGATGGCGTTGGTCACCGTCGCGCAGGCGCGGTGCAACCCGTCATCCGGGCGCCGCGTCCATGTCCGCATATAGGCTTTGTCCACCGGGTCGGACGGACTGAGCGCCGGATCGGGAAAGACTTCTTCCAGGTATTCGCAGATCAATGCGGATTCGATCACCGGCCGTCCGTCATGGACAAGGGTCGGCACGTAGCCCTTGGGGTTCAGCTTCAGATATCCGGGTGTCTGCTGCTCGCGGGCGCGCAGGTCGATATGATGCTCGACCAAGTCCAGGCCCTTTTCGGCGATGACCAGCCGCACCTTCTGGGCACAGATCGACCAGTTTGAATGATAAAGCTCGAGCATCCGCAACTCCTGCAGGGGAAGCGCGGATCATGGCTGACCGCCTCCAGATCTGCAAACAGATGCGTACAGAGGACCCGTCAGGCGCGGGTAGCCGCGGTCATGAACGTCTCGGCGGCGATGACATCTATGCAGACCCGGTTCCGCCCGGTCTGCTTGGCACGGTAAAGCGCCCTGTCCGCCTGTTTGAGAATGTCTCGTTCTGTCTCATGCGTGATGGAAAGGTCCGCGACGCCGAAACTGCATGTCGTCCGCACATCGCCAGTCTTCGTTTCGAGTACCTGATTCTCCCAGGCCTGGCGAAGCCGTTCGCCAACAACACGGGCATTCGAAATATCGGTTTCGGGCAACAGCAGCGCAAACTCCTCGCCGCCAAGGCGCCCGACAACATCGATCCCCTCACGAACGATCCTGCCGGCAAGGTCGGTGAAGCATCGTAGAAGCCGGTCCCCCGCGTCGTGACCGTAGGTATCGTTGACGGACTTGAAATAGTCGATGTCGCACATCACAACCGACAGGCGCCGATCATATCGGCGGGCGCGGAGAATTTCCTCGCTGCAGATCTCCAGAAACCGGCGTCGGTTCAGGACGCCGGTCAGAGAGTCCGTCGTGGCAAGCAGTCGCAGATCGCTCTCGACGCGTTTGAACTCTGTCACGTCGTATGCCAGCACGACGTAGCCGTCGATCACCCCGTCGGCACGACGATTCGGGATAAATGTCTTGTTGACAGCGCGTGAGATCCCGTCGGGATAAGTCAGGTCGCTCTGGTAATCGATCCTTTCGCCCCTCAGAGCCCTGTCCGCAAACCCTTCAGATTTCTCGGCGAATCCGGGACCGAGCAATTCATCGATTCTGCGGCCCACGATATCTTCAGGGTCGCGGTCAAACCATTTCGCGGCGGTGTTGTTCACCATCACAAAACGCCGGTTCCGGTCGAGAAACGATATCAGTGCGGGAACTGCATCCGAGATCGTGCGCAATTGGGTCTCGGCGTCCTTTGCCTGTACGCCAGCATTATATTTATCGGTAATATCCCTTAGTAAAACGAAAAAGCCGACGATGGCGCCGTCATCGGTTCTGTGGGGCGCATATTCGGTATGAACGCGCCGCTCGCTGCCGTCGCTGAAAGTGCGGGTTGCCTCGACCTGCAGTGTATTGCCCGCGAGGACTTCCCTGTGGCGGTCATGAAGAAGCGCGACCTGCCCCGGCGCCATGATATCGGCGATTTTCTTGCCGATGATCTCCCCGGCAGTCCGGCCATGCCATTCGGCACCGGCCGGGTTGACATAACGATAGACCAGCGACGTGTCGCAATAGAATATCGGCGAGGGCAAAAAATCCGCGATCGCCCGAAGATGATCGCTCGCGGGCTCGCTGTTAAGTGACTCCGGGGAACCCAGGTCCATGATCGCGCCTGCTTTTCGAACTGCTTAAAATACAACTTTAAGAATATTTACTTAAAGAAATGTTAATCTTAGCTGGCAGGCCGCGACGGTCAGCGCTCTGCAGCAACCCGTCGCGCGAAGTCCCCGAATTCCAACGGCGGGCGGCCGAGGACCCATTCAAGCACGCGCGGGCTGCCGACAAGCCCGTGAATATCGTAATGGGCGAACATCTTGCGCATGCAGTTCTGACCGAACTCGCCGACGCCCATATGGGCAGCATGTGCCACGGCGTCGTCCGCGGGAAGCTTCCGCGCCTCGATCGGCTGGCCCAGAATATCCGACAGGATTTTTGCCTTTTCCGTCAATGTGATAACCGGACCGCAAATCTCGAATATGCCGTTCGCGCAGCCGGGATCGTTCAGCACTTTCAGGGCGGCTTCGGCGACATCGCCGAGATCGACAAGGCTCATCGGCGCTTCGACCTCGTAGGCCATCGCGTGAATGCCGGTCTCCTTCATTTTCGCCCAGCCCGGCAGCATGTTCTGATAGTAGGAGCCGACCTGCAGAATGCTGAAGGGAACGCCTGATTCTATAATCGCCTCTTCGACGAAAAGCCGGTTCCAGTGATGCTGCAGCGCCTGCACCTGGGTATGAAGCACCGAGTGAAACACCAGTCTTTCGACATTCGCCGACTTCGCCGCGGCGATGATGTTTTCCCCCAGCGTCTGTTCCTGCTCGGTCATATTGGGGCAGATGTAGTAAATCGCGCGACAGCCTTTGGCGGCATCGGCGATCGCCGCCGCATCCATCAGGTCCGCGTGAACAACCTCGACCGCGCCCAAAGCCTTCAGATCGGCGTCGGCGTCGTCTCGCCGCATAACCGCCCGGACCCTTTCGCCCGCCGCAGCAAAGGTTGAAATCATCGCGCGGCCTGTCTTGCCGCCGGCGCTGGTGAGCAGAATCATGTCTTTCCCCTGTACAAAATCGATTTAGACAACAATACCGGACGCAGGCGTTGACGGCCATCGCACGGACCGCCAAAACTTGTCCAAACTCCGAATGGAGATGCACATGTCCGATATTCACAGACTCGACCCCGGTCCGCGTATGAGCAAGGCCGTCCGTCACGGCGACACGGTCTACACGATGGGCCATGTCGCCCGGAACCGGGACGGCGATATCAGGGCGCAAACCGCAGACGTGCTGGAACGGCTGGACGCGACGCTGGCCGAAATGGGCACTGACCGGTCAAAACTTCTCTCCGTCACCATTTATCTGGCGGATATGGCGGAATTTTCCGGGATGAACGATGTCTGGGATGCCTGGGTGGACGGTCCCAACGCCCCGGCCCGCACCACGGTGGGCGCACCGCTTGCCGCCCCTGAAATCCGGGTGGAAATGACGGCCATCGCCGCCGCCTGACGCAAGGCTTTGTAAAGGATTACATCTTATCTTCGGCGTCTGGAAATGATCCCGATCCGAGGACTAGATGTCCCTAGCGCCTGCCCTGAACCGCGAAGACAGCCGCGGGCTTTATGCCGACGAACGGCTTGCGTCCGCGCTCGACTATTACCGGGGCGGACGCTACGACAAGGCTGAAGCTATCTATCGGAAGGTGCTCAAGAAAGAACCGGAAAATGTCGGCGCGCTGCATATGCTCGGGCTGATTGCGCAGAAAAACGGACGCGGAGAACGCGCCGTCCAGCTATTGATCAAGGCCGCCAGGCTGGATCCCCAACGTCCCGAAGTCCTGTGCGATCTCGGGAATGCCTTCAAGTCCCTCGGTCGCCACAAGGACGCGATAAAAGCGCACCGCATGGTCCTCACCATGCTCCCCAATTCGCCCGAAGCCCATTCGAACCTCGGCACAGCCTATAAGGCCGCCGGAAAGGCCGTGAAAGCGGTCGCGTGCTTCGAAAGCGCCTTGAAGATGCGTCCGAACGATATCGAACTGAAATACAATCTCGGCAACGGGTTGTTGGCATCCGAGCGCTATGCCGAAGCCGAGGAGGTTCTCCGCCAGGTCGTCTACGAAAAGCCCGACCATATCCGCGCCCAGATCAACCTGTGTGCGGCGTTGAAGGAAGAAGGTCGCTACGACGCGGCGATACGCCGGTATCAGCAGGCGATACAGGCCGTCCCGGACAGCGCGGAAGCGCACTGGAATTTCGCCCTCACACTGCTGGCGACCGGGAATTACCCCGACGGATGGAAAGAATACGAGTGGCGTTGCCATTTGCCCGGCTTCGCCATGGAGAAAATGGATCGTCCGCAATGGCAGAGCGAGGATCTGAACGGCCGCACCCTGCTCGTCTATGCGGAACAGGGCCTCGGCGACACGCTGCAGTTTGTCCGTTACCTCAAGCTGCTGCAGGATCTCGATGGCGACGTCATTTTCGCCTGCCCCGACCGGATTAAGAAGATTGTACAGCCGGCTGCCGGCAACATCCGCATTGCCTCCCTCGCCAAACGCCCCGACCACGATCTTCACTCGCCGCTGATGTCGTTGCCGCGTCTTTTCAACGAAGCGCTGCCGTTCGAACCCACCGGGGGGAAATATCTTCAGCCGGACCCAACCCTGTCCGCGGCATGGCGCGAAAAACTCGGCGTACCGTCGGCCCGGCGCATCGGCATCGCCTGGCAGGGTAGCACGGGGTACCAGCACGATGACCGGCGATCGATTCCCCTGCTTAATTTCGAACCTCTTGCCCGGCGCAAAGACATACAACTTGAGAGCCTGCAACAGGGCTACGGCACAGAGCAGGTCGACGAGATGCCTTGGCGGGACCGTATTCTGG
>JAYOMI010000004.1:48697-52751 GCA_038120765.1 Rhodospirillaceae bacterium | reverse complement strand
GGATATGACGGCGGAAATGGATATCACCCACGCCTTTACCGATACGCTCGCGGTTATGTCGTCGCTCGACCTGGTCGTGACATCCGATACCGCGATCGCCCATCTCGCAGGCGCGGCGGGTATCCCGGTGTATGTCGCGCTTTGTCATCTGCCCGACTGGCGCTGGCGACTAAAGGGGGAATCCTCCCCCTGGTATGACAGTATGCGTGTCTTTCGTCAGAAACATGCCGGCGACTGAACCAGCGTATTCCAGAGAATATCGGCGGCGATCGCGGAGGACGCGTAATGGGGCATATTCCGTCAGTCAAAATCGATGCCGCGCCCGGCGAGCTGATCGACAAGATCACGATCCTGGAGATCAAGGCCGAACGCATCGACGATGCGATGAAGCGCGCAAACGTCACATACGAACTTGCGACCCTAACGAACGCTATGAACCTCGCGATCGAAACATCGGAGCAGATATCGGACCTCTCAAGCCGCCTGAAAGAAGTCAACGAGCGGCTTTGGGAGACCGAGGATGCCATCCGGGAATGCGAGAGCCGCCAGGATTTCGAGCCGGTGTTTATCGATCTCGCGCGATCGGTCTACCGGCTAAATGACGTTCGCGCCGATATCAAACGATCGATCAACATGCTTCTCGGCGCGCGGATCGTCGAAGAAAAATCCTATTCCGATTACTGACGCGCGCGATCGGAAAAAAAGGCGATCAGCCTTCTTTGGGTTCCAGCTTCAACGACGCCGAATTCATGCAGTAGCGCTGGCCGGTCGGACGCGGCCCATCGGGAAATACGTGTCCGAGATGGGCATCGCAGCGGGCACAATGCACTTCGGTCCGGCTCATCAGCAACGACCGGTCGGTCTGGGTTTCAACCGCGTCTTCACTCAGTGGCTGGAAAAAGCTGGGCCAGCCGGTGCCGGAATCGAACTTGTGATCGGAATCGAATAACGGGTGCCCACAACAGATGCACTTGTAGACGCCGTCATCCTTGCAGCGATCGTATTCGCCGGTGAAAGCCCGCTCGGTACCGTGCTTGCGCGTAACGTAGAACTGCTCCTCCGTCAGCTGTGCGCGCCATTCTTCCTCGGTTTTCGTGATTTTCTCGACCATCATCTATTCCTGTTCAATCGGCCCGCCATTGAGGCGTTCCAGTATTTCGCCAAAATCGCGCAGGGCCTGCGCGCAATCGCCCGAAAAGCTGGACCCGTGCATACAGGCAAGCGTTTTCGGGTTCAGGTCGGCAAGGCCATTCAGGATCGGCCGTGTCTCTTTCGTGAACGGCACGGCCCCGGACATCGGCCCCTCGGCCTGCCGCGAATTGTAGTCGTCCGACCGGCCGACGATATCGCCGTCGTACAGCGCTTCGACATTGCCGCCCTGCCCCAGCAGATCGGAACAGAACAGCGTCGATGCGGTTTCTTCGTATAGCAGGCTCGCGTCCCATCCGTGCGGGACGTGTTTCGTTTCCAGCACGCGGAACGTATGCGATCCCGTCTCTATCTTCTCGTCCGCGCCGAGGACGCGCGGAGCGCGGTCGGCGAAATCGCCGATGCTGGTGCGCGCGCCGACAAAACTGCAGACAGGTTCCGCATGCGGTGCCAGAGCCAGCCAGTCGTTCAACGCACCGCATTCGTCCGATTCAAAATGGCTGAACCCGACCCAGCGCAATGTCGCCGGATCGATAACTGTCGCCACACCGTCGCGGATGTCATCAAAACAGCCCCGCAGATTGGTATGATAGAGCATCGGCTCGTCATCCCGGATCAGGAACGAAGAGAACTGGAAGTTCGCCTGCGCATTGAAGGTCGTTATCCGGAATACGTCCGGGGCGATTTCGTCGACGGTGGCGGTCATGGATCAGTACTTATAATCGGTTGTGACGTCGTCAAGCTGGCGGATCAGCGACGGCCATTCGCGCGCGCCGCAACCGGCATTGTCATATTGCTTCGCGGTATGTTCGCATACCTCCTTGGAGGGATACCGGATCGATTGACCGGATGCGGCTGCCGCGGAGAGCAGCTTCACCTGCGCAGAACAGGTTTTCTCCAGGAAATACATCTGCACCCAGGCGTCCGCGATACTCATGCCGGTCGTCAGCAGACCGTGGTTCCGCAGGATCATCACCTTCTTGTCGCCGAGATCCTGCACACGGCGCTCCCGTTCGCCGTATGGCCGTAAAACATCATCGCGTCCTGATTTGTATAGATCAGGCCGCCATCGAGGGCCGACACCGT
This sequence comes from Rhodospirillaceae bacterium, assembly GCA_038120765.1. Taxonomy (GTDB): domain Bacteria; phylum Pseudomonadota; class Alphaproteobacteria; order MPNO01; family UBA830; genus CAXBCP01. The sequence continues at coordinate 50,516 of JAYOMI010000004.1, read as the reverse complement.
CATGCCGGCCTCGGTGTGGGTGTGGATCACGCACATGGCGTCTTCACGGGCCGCATGGATCGCGCTGTGGATCGTGTAGCCGGCATTGTTGATCGTGTAGGGCGTGTCATCGAGGATATTGCCGTCTAGGTCGATCTTGACCAGGTTGGAGGCCGTGACTTCATCCCAGCGCAGGCCGAACGGGTTGAGCAGGAAATGATGTTCGGGGCCCGGAACGCGCGCCGAAATATGATTGTAGATCAGCGTCGACGTCCAGCCATGGAGATGCGCGAGCCGGTAGGCGGCGGCAAGATCGACGCGGACTTTCCATTCCTCTTCGCTGACCCGGTCGCGCAGCGACGGACCGGTGATATCGCGGACGGCGGTGGCATTCATGATCTGTCTCCATCCCTCAAGGCGGGTGCGGTTACCGGATCGATCCTAGCATATCTCAGGTGGGGAACGTAAACGCTTCGAACAGCGGTTTCACAGGGTCCGGAAGAACGTGTCCACTGCGCGATCGACCTGCGCCGCCCTGGCAGCGGCATCGTGCGTTTCCTCGATCCCGAGCAGCAGCCTCAGATGCGTATAGCCTCGCACCAGTTCGAAAAACTCCTCGGCGCATTTCCGGGAATCCCGTGGCCGTGCGGAATCGCCGGGCATGTAACTGTCGATATAGGTCGCGACCGCCGCGATATTCCGTTCCGGGCCCGATTGGTAAAACAGCCGGCCCAGCTCGGGGAACCGGTTTACCTCGGCCAGAACGATGCGGTGCAGCGCCAGCGTTTCCGGCGCATACACGGTTTCGAGCAGTTGCATGCCGAACCGGCGCAGCGCTTCGCGGGGTGAGAGTCCTTCGAGGGGCACGCCGGGATCCTGCTCCAGGATTTTGGCGCAGGACTCCTCTATCAGCCCCGCGAAAAGCGCTTCCTTGCTCTCGAAATAGCGGTACAGCGTCATCTTGGAAACAGCGGCGCGGTCTGCGATCGCATCCATGCTCGCACCACCGAAGCCAAGCGCCATGAAAACCGCCCGCGCGCCGTCGAGAATAGCGCGCTGCTTGTCGGCGGCGTTCTGTTCACGCCGGGACGGAGGGTCGAGAGTCAATTGACGGGAACCAGCCATATTGATACTATACCGTACAGTATCGGAAATTCAAAGTTCCGAATGCGAAAGGAAAAAATCATCATGGCGTCGACCACCACAACCGATCCGGCAGACCTTATTCAGCCCGGCCGTGTCCACAGGCGTGTATACGCCGACCCGGAAATCTTCGAGCTCGAAATGCAGCGGATATTCGGGAAAATCTGGGTCTATGTCGGCCATGAAAGCCAGGTCAGAAAGCCCGGCGATTTCGCGGTCACGCGGATCGGGCGACGCCCCATGGTGATGGTCCGGCACAGCGACGGAAAAATCCACGTGATCCACAATCAATGCGCCCATCGCGGCGCGATGGTGGTCGCCGAGGAAAGCGGCAATGCCGAGGAATTCGTCTGCTGCTATCATGGATGGACCTACGGCACCGACGGCAAACTGATCCGGGTTCCCCTGCAGCACGGCTACCCGGAGCACTTCAACCCGGACGATCCTGCCACCGCGATGGTCGGCGCGCCCCGTGTCGACAGCTATCGCGGTTTCGTCTTCGCCTCTCTCGCCACGGACGGGCCTTCTCTCACAGAATTTCTCGGCCATATGACCACATCCTTCGACGATATGGTCGACCGGGCGCCGGACGGCGAGCTTGAGCTTGCCGGCGGCGTGTTCAAGCACGCCTATGACGGCAACTGGAAGCTCTATCTCGAAAATCTCTGCGATGCCGCCCATCCGCTGTTCGTGCACC
>JAYOMI010000004.1:35153-48687 GCA_038120765.1 Rhodospirillaceae bacterium | reverse complement strand
ACCAGTCATCGACGGAGGCGGCGCGCGAACATGATGACGGAGTGTTCACCGACGGCTCCGGGGAAATCGCGGTCCGTCAGATGCGCCAGAACGGCGCCCCCTACAAGTTCTGGCAGGAACAGGTCGGCATCTGGACCTACCAGAACGGACATTCCTATCTCGGCGACTATCACGACGACGAAAAACTCGTTGCGGCAAAACGCGACGACGTCTTCGCGGAGTATATCGCCGCGATGGAGGCCAAAAAGGGGCCGGAAGAGACAAAACGGATACTGGAAGTCACGCGCTGGAACTCCAACGTCTATCCGAACCTCTCCTTCATGAGCCAGTTCCGGCAGCTGCGCGTGGTGCATCCCGTGTCGGTCAACCGGACGGAGGTCTACACCTATTCGTTCAGGCTGAAGGGCGCGCCCGAGAAAATGTTCGAAGACACGATTGCGTTTGCAAACGTTACCAACGGCACCGGATCGCTTGTCCTGACCGACGATCTCGAAACCTATGGGCGGATCGGGACCGGCGTGAACGCAGGCGGCGCGGAATGGATCGAGGTCGGCCGCGGTTACGCGTGCGACCGGCCGGACGATCACGGCGGCGTCCAGGGCAAGGATTCGACCAGCGAGGTGTACATACGCAACATGTACGAGACCTGGCGCAACTACATGACCGCAGCGTGAAGGAATCCGGAACCATGTCATCGCCCGCACCCGCCGAAATAGAACAATTCCTGATCGAGGAAGCCCGCATCCTGGACGAACGCCGCTGGGAAGACTGGCTCGCCCTGTTCACCCGGAATGCGACCTACTGGGTACCCATAGAAGAAAACCAGGAAAGCCCCCGGACCAACATTTCGCTGATGTATGACGACCGCCAACTTCTGGAGACCAGGGTGCGGCGGCTTGTTGCCGGAAAGCTGCACACCCAGACGCCTGTCGCCCGCACCAGCCGGATCGTTGTCAATGCCACGGTCGAGCGCGAAGAAGACGGCGCGATAAGAGTGCGCTCGAAGTTCCAGCTCACCGAATACAGGCGGGACAAACAGCGTCATTTTGCCGGCACGCTCTGGCACGTGCTGGAACCAACAGACGGCTCCTTCCTGATCCGCGCCAAGAAGGTCGAGTTGGTCAATTGCGACAGCATGATGGACGGGCTCACCGTGCCGTTCTAGGCTTCTCCCCATAATCGACTGGCGGGAGGGGTACATGCCGATAACTGCAAATCAGGTGCGGGTTCACGAATACGGCGGGCCGGACGTCCTGCAGACCGACCGGGTGCCTCTTGGCGCGCCGGGCTTCGGCGAAATACTGATCCGCCATACCGCGATCGGTCTCAACTTTGCCGACACACACAGCCGTAACGGCCGGTACCCTTTTCCGTCCCTGCCCCATTGTCTGGGGGCCGAAGCCGCCGGGGTGGTTGAAGAGGTCGGCGACGGCATAGACTACCTGAAACCGGGAGACCGCGTCGTCTATTCCAGCGGCGGGCCGACCCTGCCGCGGGGCGCCTATTGCGATTACCGGGTGATCGCGGCGGACCGCATGATTTTGCTCCCCGACGAAATCGACGATGAAACCGCCGCCGCCATGACCACCAAGGGCCTGACGGCGCATTATCTGTTGTTCGACTGTTACCCTGTCAGTGCCGGCGAGACGATTGTCGTGCATGCGGCCGCCGGCGGCGTCGGGCAGATCCTGTGCCAGTGGGCCAGCCATCTCGGCGCCCGGGTCATCGGCATCGTCGGCTCGCCGGCAAAGGCCGATATCGCGGCTGGGTTCGGCTGCCACCACACCCTTGTCCGCGGCCAGGACGACATTCCGGGGCGCGTACGCGCCCTTACAGCGGGCGAAGGCGTGCCGGTGGTATATGATTCCGTGGGTGCCGCGACCTTCGAGGATTCACTGCTCTGCCTTCGGCCGCGCGGCACGCTGGTATCGTTCGGCAGCGCATCGGGGCCAATACCACCCTTCGATCTTTTCCGGCTGAACCAGATGGGGTCTCTCTACGTCACCAGCGGCGCTTTTCATATTCACCTGGCAAACCGGGAAGCGGTCCTGACACGGGCGCACGCCCTGATCGACATGGTCCTGAGGGGGAAAATACGGATATCGGTCGATCGCCGTTATGCGCTTGCGGATGCCGCGGACGCGCACCGCGACATCGAATCCGGCGCGACGACGGGCATGAGCGTCTTAATTCCCTGAACCGGACGGAGCCCCGAGTACCGTCTTCCGCGCGAACGTTTTCCTGACCACGTCGAGGCGCATCGGTACCTGAACGTAATTTCCCGAAAGCCAGTAAGGCACCTGATCGAGGAAATTCGCGCTTTTGAACCAGCCGTCCTGACCGCCAAGCAGCACGAAATAGTTCCGGTCCAGATCCGACATGTCGGAGATATGCCGGGCGTTGGAGCCGAACCGCGTATTGTGGCGCTCATCGGTTGTCGAATGGGCTGTCTTCATGATGCTATGCGAGCTGCCGCCGACGGGGTAGTCGGCGAAGCGATAGCGGCTGCCGATCACCGGCAGGAAGCCCATCGGGTGCGAAATCGCGAGCCGGTGCATCTCTCCCCAGTCTGCAAAGGACGTAATCGCTTCGGCAGCGCTTTCAAGGGCGGGCCGCAAATCCACTGCGATGGTCGCCGCGTCTGCCCGTGCAAGGTCTTCGATCAGCAGGGACTTGATGCGTCCGATCCCGGCATAGGTATCGGCATCCCGCTCGCCCATCAGGCGCGCCGCAAAGCGCTTCTTGAAGGCCGCATAGAACAGCTCGAACGCCAGCGCCCCGCGCGAATCCGCCCGGTAATGCCCGTCCCAGTCCGCCATCAGGGAGACGATCTCCCGCTCCCCCGCATCGGCCGGGCTCAGCTTCTCAAGGAGGGGGACAAGAACATCCCGCAATTTTACCGAGGATGTCATGTAAACATCGCGCTGCAGCGCCTTGATATCCTCGACATCCAGACGGCTTTTCCGGGTGACGATCTCGCGCATGCGCACCATACGGTCGTCAGGCGAAAAGAAATAGCCGAGCGGCACGTCCGCCGGCGCGGGTCGGTTATTCGCCGACAGCAAGAACCCGTCATCCGGATTGAATGCGACCGGCAGCGACGACACATCCGTCATGTTTGCCCAGGCCGCATCCGACTGCGCGGGGGATACGAGGACGTCCGCGGGCAGACCGTTCAGCCGCCTCGGCAGCCTCACTGCGGACACCTGGCCGATATTCCCGTCGACATCCGCATAGAGCATGTTCTGTCCGGAAACGGCGAAGGTCTTGAAGGCGGCGCGGAACTCCTGAAAGTTCGTCGCCCTCGACACTTTCATCATCGCGCCGACCTCGTCGGAAACCCGGTGGCAGGCCTAGCGCAGTGCGAATTGCGGTCCGTCCTCGCGTTTCAGCAGGGGCGCATCGGACAGGACAGGCCCCCAGCGGGTCTCACGCACCGAGATTTTACGGTCGAACCACCAACGAACTTTTATCTTCTCCTGCCGGGTCGCGATGTCGCCTACCGGCACCTTGGAGATATCGACCAGATCGGACGACGCGGCGCGCATGTTGGTGCCGCCCCAGGAAATATTCGGGTTCCTGCCAATCGCGAAAATCGGCAGTCCCGGCACCGAGAGCCCGACCACATGATAGGACGGCGAATGGACCCCCATGATCAGCCATATATTCGGCGCCGTGATCCCGAGATGCGGATCGTTTGCCATGATCGCCGATCCGGTCGATGTGTGCGACGGCGCAATCGCCAGGCTGTTACTGCCCGATTTGGACACACCGGCGAGCAGGGCGTTGAAGGCGGCCTGACCCCTGTCGCCGTCAAAACTCGGCACCGAGGAGATCCCCTCTTTAACGAGGCGAGTCCAAAGCGCCGGCCAGTCCTGGCGGTCGCGCAGCTTCAGTAGCCCTCCATAGACCAGCCAGTTTACGTCCGTGCCGGACAGCCGCCCGAAGGTCAGAACATCTCGCACCGTCCAGGGTTCGCGCTCCAGACCCAGCACCCGGTATTCCTGCGGCAGCGCCTTTACGTTCTGCTGGTAGTGATTGACGCCCCGCACATATCCTTCCAGCCAGGCCCGGCTCTCCGGCGGCAGCGCGGCCTCTATCTCCGCCGCGGCCGCGCCGAAATTGAGAATGCGCAGTCTTTCGTCAATATCCGCAGCCAGCGGTCCGCCCATTTCGGCGATACGCCCCTGGGAAATCCGGCGTAGAAGTTCCATCTGACCGAGGCGCAGGTGCGCATGCACCAGTCCGATGGCGACGGGTAGGTCGACATCCCGCTCCGCTTCGATGAAGGGTATCTGGTGTTCGTCCCAGTGGATCGTGACCCTGCCCTCAAGGGACAGCCCGGCGGTCGGGATCGCCTTCAGCCGGTCTTCGCCGGATGTCTCCGCCGGCAGCGGCGCCAGAACCAAACAGGCGGACAGCAGGCCTGCCAACACCGTCAGGCCTGCGATTCTGGACAAGCGGGATCGGGACATATCAATCGGGACTCCGGATAGTAATCGGGGGGCTCGGCCCGGTTCAGCGTCTTACTTACCTACGTGTTGCCGATGGTATCGGATCAGTCTTTATCCCGACGAAAACCGTCCACCGGCGATCCTGCGTATACCAACCGTTATACCCACTGCTCACAAAACAGGTGCTCCGAACGTGCACGCACTGAGACCGTTTATTCGTTTCGGCCGATGCCCCTGGGCGATGGCGCCTGTCCTTGCGGGGCTGCTGTCCGGCTGTTCGCCGCTCAACATTCTGGACACGCTTGTTCCAAACGGGAACTACAATCATCAGCAGGGCATCGCCTATGGCGCGCTGCCGCGCCAGAAGCTCGACATTTACCGACCCGCGAAAGACCAAGCGACCGGACCAGTCGTGATTTTCTTCTACGGGGGCAACTGGAAAAGCGGGGAGCGCGGCAAGTACCGATTTGTCGGCGAAGCGCTGACGCGCGAGGGTATCACCGTCGTTATTCCTGACTCCCGGCTCTATCCGGATGTCACGTTTCCCGCCTTCATGACGGATGCGGCCAAAGCCGTTCGCTGGACGCTCAAAAATCTCGTCGATCGGAACCGGGGCCCGCGCCCCGTCTTCCTCGCCGGGCATTCCGCGGGCGCGCATATCGCAGCATTGCTGGCAGTGGATGCCCAGTACCTGGAAAAGGAGAGCGCCTCTTTTGACCAGATTTGCGGCGTGATCGGGGTCGCGGGGCCTTACGCGTTCGATCCCTTCGAATACCGCTCTACCCGCCGCGTCTTTGCCGGGCTGACGGATAGCGATCTTGCCCGTCCGGTCAAACGCATATCGGGCAAAACCCCGCCATTTCTGCTTCTGCATGGCGAGGCGGACGGCACCGTGCGGCCCTCCAATACAGTGGAATTCGCCGAAGCCCTTCGATCCGCGGGCACATCGGTCACGAGCGAGTTCATGCCCGGAATCGGGCATTACCGGATCGTAATGGCGATGGCTTCGCCGTTCGACGACATTGCGCCGGTCAATGAGCGGATTACCGGATTTCTAGAGGCCCATAGGACCTGCGATCAACGCCCCCAGTGAATATGAAACCGGCATCGCCCGGTTGATCCAGAGCGCCCCGCCAGACATGATATGTCCCTGAAATCAATAAAAGGGATGGAACAGAATGTCGGATGCACCGACAGTCCGCCTTGACTCGGACGGCAAACCACTCGGCTTTATCGACCATCCGGACAGCTTCGAGACGATCACCTTCGAGGTCATCGAAGGCAATATCGGTCTGCTGACGCTCAACCGGCCGGACAAGCTCAACGCCTTCGACGAACGCATGATCCGCGAGATCCGCTCGGTAATCTGGAACGTGAATTTCGACGAGGCGATCCGTGTGCTGATCATCACCGGCGCCGGGCGCGGGTTCTGTTCCGGACGCGATATTCTGGGCCTGGATTACGAGAACAACCTGCCGTCCCCGCAATACCGCGCCTATGTCCGCGCCAATCATGAAATGCTCGATGATCTCGAGAACATGGAAAAGCCGGTAATCGCCATGGTCAACGGCATCTGCGCGGGCGGCGGGGTCGAGATCGCAATTGCCAGCGATTTCCGGACAGCGGCCGAGGGCGCCGAGTTCGTGCTGACCGAAAACAATATCGGCGTGATACCCGCCTCTGGCGCGGCATCCCGGATGATCCAGATGATCGGAATCGGCCGGCTGAAGGAAATGATGATGACCACCCTGCCGGTCGATGCGGCGACGGGCGAACAGTGGGGTCTTGTGAACCGCGTCTTCGCCCCCGACGACCTGATGGAGGGCACGCTTGCCTTCGCCCGCATTCTCTTGGACCGGGCGCCACTGGCGCTCGGCATGGCGAAGCATGTCATCAACACCTGCCAGAACACCGACACGGAAACCGGCCGACTGATCGAACGGCTGGGCCAGTCCGTGCTGATCCAGTCGGCGGACTCGCGCGAAGGAAATGCCGCGTTCCGCGAAAAACGCAAACCGGACTGGAAAGGCCGGTGAGTATTCGCACCGTCGGCGGGACGGACCTCTGGGTCGAGGACGGCGGCAGGGCCGACGGCCCCACCCTGCTGCTGATGCACGGGTTATCCGGCACCGGCGCAGTCTGGGCCGGCGTTCGCGATATCCTCGCGAAAAAATGGCCGGGCCTATGGATTATCCCGGACATGCGCGGTCATGGCCGCTCCGCCCATCGGGCAGCTTATGGCATCGGCAACCATGCAGCGGACATGGCGGCGCTCCTTGAAGGTGTCGAGAAACCCGTCATCGCCGGTCATTCCATGGGCGGCCTCGTCGGCATCATGCTCGCTTCCGGCCTTTTCGGGGTCTCGCCGGCGTCCGTCATCGCCGCCAGCGTTAAGGTCGACTGGACGGAGGACGAATACGCAGGCATGGCGAAACTGATCTCCATGCCCGTCCGCTGGTTCGACAGCGCGGCAGAAGCGCGCGAACGGTTCGTGCTGGTGTCGGGCCTGAAGGGCCTGGTAGCGCCCGAGTCCGATCTCGCCCACACCGGTGTGACCGAAGAAAACGGCAAATGGCGCCTCGCAGCCGACAACCGCGCCGCCGCCGTCGCCTATGCGGACACCCGGGAGATTTATCGTTCGGCGCGCGCGCCAGTCCTGCTGGCCGCCGGGGAACAGGACCCGATGGTACCCGTCGCGGATCTCCGGTCGATTGACCCGGCGGCGCGAATCCTCCCCGGGCTGGGCCACAATGCCCACGTGCAGAATCCGGACGCCTTCTGGGAACTGATCGCCGACGCAACAGGGGTATCGAAATGACGCCAGACACAGAAACCTTCCGGTTCCGACGCTTTCTTGAGGACATGGTCTCCGCCGGCGAGATCGATGTGGTCGACGAGATCACGCCTCTGTCCGCAATCGCTGAACGGCTGGAAGGCAATCCGCATGGCGTCTGGTTCCGCAAAGCCGGTCCTGAAAGACAGGAGCTTGCGGGCAACGTCTTCGGTTCGCGGCGGCGGCTCGCGCTGGCGCTCGGCACCGACGAACAGGGCCTGCTGGACGAGACGACCAGACGCCTGCGAACGCCCCTTCCCCCTGTCGAGATAGACAGCGCGGATGCACCCGTGCATCAGGTCGTCCTGCGGGAGAACGAAGCCGATCTGACCGCTTTGCCGGTTCACCTGCAGCACGGTCAGGACGGCGCGCCCTATATCTCCGCCACCCTCGATTTTTCGCAGGACCCAACCACCGGAAACACCAATGTCGGGATGCGGCGCCTGATGCTGCGCGGCCGTCGCGAAGCCGGTATCGACCTGAACGCGCCGAGCGACCTGCGGGCGATCTATGGCAGCGCCCATGGCGACAAGACCCGGTTGCCCGTCGCTTTTGCCGTCGGGTCCCACCCGGCCGATGCCATCGCCGCCCTGGCTATGACGCCGCCCACCGACGAAATCTCCCTGATGGGCGCCCTGCGCGGCAGCCCGGTGCCGGTCGTCAAATGCCTCACCAGCGACCTCCGTGTGCCGGCCGATGCCGAATACATCATCGAGGGCTACCTCGACGCCAACGGATGGACCGAACCCGAGGGCCCCTTTGGCGAATATGTCGGCTATTACGGGCGGCTCAAGCAGAACCCCGTCTTCCATCTGACAGCCATCACCCATCGTGCGGATGCCGTCTTCCAGACCGCCACCATCGGCGGACGCAACATGGCCACCACCGATACCGCCCAGCTTTGCGCGTTGCGCACCGAACAGGCGGTCTGGACGGCCCTTGAATCCGCCGTGCGTGAACCGGTCGCGGTGTATTGCCCGCCCGCCACCGGCGGGATGTACAACCTGCGCATCGCGCTGAACCAGCGTGTGCCAGGCGAATCCCGCAACGCCATCGCCGCCGCGTTCGGTTCCACCGCCGATACCAAACACGTGTTCGTCGTCGATTCCGATATCGATGTGTTCAATGACGATCAGATGGAATGGGCGCTCGCCACACGTTTTCAGAGCGACCGGGATCTGGTCACCTCCAGCGGGTTCCGCGCCGTCCCGCTGGATCCGTCGCTACAGGGAGACCGCGCGGGCGCCAAGGCGGGCTTCGATCTGACACGCCCCTTCGGACAGGCCGGTTCGCAGGAATGGCAGGTCCCCGATCCGCCGGTGTTTTCGGACGGCGGATCGATGACGGTTGAGGAAGCCCTGCAGTCGGGGCCGCAGTCTTTTCGCAGTCTGATGGATGCGACCGGTTCGGACGACGGCAGAGAGGTCGTACGGGCGCTGGAACCGTTTTATGCCGCGGGCAGGCTCGAACGACTGGATGACGGCCGCTACGTACTGAAATAATTTACAGGAGAATCCCAAAATCCCGGCCACAGGCCTTGCATTAAGCCCCAACCGCTGAAAACATGCGGCACGAAAGTCAGACCACAAGAACAGGGAACAGACATCATGGAAACCCGGGCTGCCATTGCCACGAAAGCCGGCGAGCCGCTCTCGATCGAGACCGTCACGCTGGATGGTCCGAAAGAGGGAGAAGTCCTCGTCGAAATCAAGGCGACAGGCGTTTGTCACACCGATGCCTTTACCCTGTCGGGCGATGATCCCGAAGGCATATTCCCCGCCATTCTCGGACATGAAGGCGCTGGCGTGGTCGTCGATTGCGGTCCCGGCGTGACCACCCTGAAGAAGGGCGATCATGTCATTCCGCTGTACATTCCGGAATGCCGCCAGTGCAAATCCTGCCTGTCGGGCAAGACCAACCTGTGCACGTCCATCCGCGAAACCCAGGGCCAGGGCGTCATGCCCGACGGCTCCAGCCGGTTTTCCATCGGCGGCGACAAGATTTTCCATTACATGGGCACATCGACCTTCGCCAACCACACCGTGGTGCCGGAGATCGCGCTGGCCAAGGTCCGCGAAGACGCGCCCTTCGACAAGATCTGCTACATCGGCTGCGGCGTCACGACAGGCATCGGCGCCGTGATCACGACCGCGAAGGTCGAACCCGGCGCGAATGTCGTGGTGTTCGGTCTCGGCGGCATCGGGCTGAACGTGGTTCAGGGCGCGCGGCTCGCGGGCGCCAACATGATCGTCGGGATCGACCTGAACCCGGCGCGCAAGGAAATGGCCGAACGGTTCGGCATGACCCATTTCGTCAACCCGAGCGAGATCGACGGCGATATCGTCCCCTACCTGGTCGACCTGACCGGCGGCGGCGCCGATTATTCTTTCGAATGCATCGGCAACGTCAACACCATGCGCCAGGCGCTCGAATGCGCCCATCGCGGCTGGGGCGAGAGCATTATCGTCGGCGTCGCCGGCGCGGGTCAGGAAATTTCCACCCGCCCGTTCCAGCTGGTTACCGGGCGGGTCTGGAAAGGCACCGCCTTCGGCGGCGCCAAAAGCCGCCGCGACGTGCCGAAGATCGTGGACTGGTACATGGACGGCAAGATCGAGATCGATCCGATGATCACGCATACCATGCCCCTGGACCAGATCAACGATGCGTTCGACCTGATGCACAAGGGCGAATCGATCCGCAGCGTCATCACGTTCTGACGCCCGCACACGGCCATTCAAAAGGGCGGCTTCTGCCGCCCTTTTTTATTCTATCCAGACGCGATGCGACCAGGTCCGGCCGTCTGAAATCGTAATCTGTTTAAACCGATCAGCTTGGCGAGATCGTAGAACGTGAACAGGCTCTGGACGCCGAGTTCGGCAAACAGCGGGGATGCCCGGACGCGGGACGTCAGGGTCGCCAGCACTGCGCGGGCGCGGAACAGGGTCGCGAATATCCCGTCGTCCAGCGCGACGATGATCAGCTTCTCCGCCTCGGTTCCCTTGGCGAAGACGGCAAAGCGCAGCGGCGCGGGATCTCGCGCCATCTCGCCCGTAAAGCCGACGATGAAACCGAGCCGGCGGTCGCGGTCGCTATCGAGCAGGGTTCGGGCGCGGGCCTTGTAGGTCTCCTCGCTCCCGGTCTCGGGATAATAATATCCCGCATGCCGGTCCGGCGCCGATGCTGCGACCGGGAGCAGCAACCCCAAGGTCAGGACGGTCAGGGCGGTTATTGAAATAAAATATCTCAATCGGGGCCTGCCCCGTCGCGTTCGCTCTTGAACACCAGGAACATCAGTCCGATACCGAGAGCGAGACTGAGAATAACGCCGCCCGCCATCGCAAGAATACCGGCGAGCGACATCTCGATATCGCCGATCTCGCCCCAGGCATAGACGGCACCCCACACGGCCAGCGCCAGCATGCCGAGCAGCGACATGGCGAGCGCGGCGGTTTTCATGATCCTGACAGGTCCCAGAGGTTCGGCACGGTCTCGTTCGAATAGCCGGATATGAATTCTTTCGGCGTACCGGTCGCGGGATCGAAGACATGCCGGCTGACCGCACCGATATTGGCGCCATAAACGTGAATGCTGATCGAGGTTTTGTCGGCATAGGCGTTGGACACCTTGTGGACATCCCCGAGCGTCGGCGAGACGACTTCTATATCGCCCGGCGCGAGCTTCTCCTCGGCACCCGCGATCATCGGACCGTTCCCGTCGGCCTCGAAGCGCTGACCGATTTCCGCCCCGCGCAGCATGCCGATCAGCCCCCACACCATATGATCATGCACCGGCGTGGTCTGTCCCGGCCCCCAGACAAAGCTGACAACGGAAAAACGCTGCTTCGGGTCACAGTGCAACAGATACTGGCGATAGGTGTCGCCATCGCGGGCATATGCCTCGGGCAGCCAGTCATCGCGGGAAACCAGCTTCGAAAGCAACGTACGGGTGCCGGTAATCATCGCGGGTTCGTCGCCATGGGAGATATCGGCAAGACCGGTCATGCCGGTGACGAACTCGCGGAGCGGTGAAATATCTGTCATGGCGACCTCTATAATTTGGATTCTGCCCAGTCGGCGGCGGGTTCGGCGGGATCCGGGGTCAGGCCCGCGGCCTTCACGGCTTCGATGCCGCAGAATTCGTCCTTGTCCGACGTGTCGCCGGAAATCCCGACGGCACCGATGGCATATCCTTCCCCGTCGCAGATCAGCACCCCGCCGGGAACCGGCACGAACCGTCCGTCGGAGACCGCCGCCAACGCGCCCTGAAATGCCGGCCGGTCGGCGAGACGGTCACGGATCAGGCGGCTCGGTAACCCCATGCCAAGCGCGCCCCAGGCCTTGCCGGTGGCAACGCCGGCGCGCATGGTCCCGCAGCCGTCCTGGCGTTTCATGGCCACCGTGTGGCCGCCGCTGTCCAGCACGACCACCGTCAGCGGCATCATCTGGTGCTTTACGCCCTCGGCGAGCGCCGCATCGACGATTTTTTCGGCTGCCGCCAGCGGCAGGCTTGATTTGACGTTCATGGGATCCCCTTCAGGCCGGAAACTTGACCGACATGCTAGTCCGCTCCGGACGTGCCGACAATGCGGTGAAGTGACTGCGCGCCGGCCTTGGCAGAAACCGACAACTGCTTCAAATTAGGCGCAACGGTCGCGATAGCGTCACCAAACAACGATTCGGATACAGACCCTATGCTGAATGCAGACCAAAACCGGCTGGTAACCGAAACCGGACCGGGTACAGGATGCGGCAACCTGATGCGCCAATACTGGCAGCCAGCCGCCCTGACCGAGGAACTGACAGACGAGCGCCCCGTGGTCGCTGTCACCCTGATGGGCGAAGAGCTTGTTCTGTATCGCAGCGACGATGGCGAGTATGGACTGATCGGACGCCATTGCCCCCATCGCGGGGCGGATCTGTGTTACGGGCGCCTCGAAGACGGCGGCCTGCGGTGTCCGTTCCACGGTTGGCTGTTCGACGATAAAGGCGCGTGCCTTGAACAGCCCGCCGAGCCGCGGGGCAGCAATTTCCATACAAAGATCAAACACACAGCTTATCCCTGCATCGAGCGGAACGGCATCGTCTTCACCTACATGGGGCCGGGCAATCCGCCGCCCCTGCCCGCCTTCGACTGCTTCGAGGCGCCAAACGAATTCACCTTCGCCTTCAAGGGTTTTGTCGACTGCAACTGGCTGCAGCTCAACGAGGTCGGTATCGATCCCGCCCATGCGTCGTTTCTGCACCGGTTCTTCGAAGACGAAACCGATGAGGAGGCCTATGGCCAGCAGTTCCGGTTCTCAACCGAGGAGAACGATGTCGCCATCACCAAGGTGCTGCGCGAGTACGACTGCCCGGAGATCGATTTCGAAACCACCGAAACCGGCCTGCGTCTGTTCGCCCTGCGACAGCTGAGCGACGAACAGATGCATGTCCGCGTGACTAACCAGATATTCCCGAACGCCATCATCATCCCGATCAGCAACGAGATGATGCTGACCCAGTGGCATGTGCCGATCGACGACACGACAAGCTGGTGGTACGCGATCTTTTCAAGCTTTACCGACACGGTGGACAAGGAACGCATGCGCAGGGACCGGCTGGAACTCTACACTTTGCCCGATTACCGCCCGCGAAAGCACAGCGGCAATAATTACGGTTACGACCCCGAGGAACAGAAGAGCAAGACCTATACCGGCATGGGCATGGACATAAACGTCCACGACCAGTGGGCGGTGGAATCCCTCGGCAAGGTCCAGGACCGCACGCAGGAGCATCTCGGCGCGACCGACAAGGCGATCATCGCGAACCGGAAACTGATGATCAAAGCGATCGGGGACGTCGCGAAGGGCGATGCGCCGGATATTTCGCTGCGGCCCGCGGATCCGGCGCTGTGCCGCGGTCCGGTCGCGATCGACACGATTTCGCCCGCCGCCACCTGGCGGGACGCCTGGAAAAAGACTGCCGCAGAGCGCCGCGGCCGGTCGGCCTGGGCACAGGATGCCTGGCCGGACGGACCAATCGCGGAAAAGGCGGAAAACTAGGATGGCGTCACATGAAGATACAATGGGCCGAACCGGTTTCGTCGACCGCCATGGCCTGTTGACCAAGAAGGAGGAAACGGCCGCGGACTGGGTGATTACGCAGATCGAAAATCACGACCTGGAAGTCGTCCGGCTGTCCTACCCGGACCAGCACGGCATTCTCCGCGGCAAGACACTGATCGCGCGGGAAACCCCGCAGGCCATGCG
>JAYOMI010000004.1:28226-35143 GCA_038120765.1 Rhodospirillaceae bacterium | reverse complement strand
TCACCACCACCCTGCTGGCAAAGGACACCTCCCACACGACCGTCTTTCCGGTATTCAGCCCGGGCGGCGGGTTCGGAATTCCGGAAATGGAGAATGCGGGCGATTTCGTCGCCGTGCCGATCCCGTCCACATTCCAGATACTGCCCTGGGCGCGCAAGACCGGCTGGATGCTGTGCGACGGATATCTCGGCAATGGCGAGCCGGTGCCGTTCTCGACCCGTCATATCCTGAAGCAGGCCCTGGCTGCGCTCGCCGAAGAAGGCTTCGATTACATCGCCGGTATCGAGGTCGAATGCCACATCTACAAGCTCGAAGACCCGATGCTGAAACCGGAACACGCCGGACAGCCGGCCTCACCGCCCGACGTCAGCCTGCTGGCCCACGGCTTTCACTACCTGACAGAACAGCGGATGGATGAGATCGATCCGGTTTTTGAGCTTCTTCGCCGGGACCTGATCGCCCTCGGCCTGCCGCTGCGCACCCTGGAATCCGAATTCGGGCCCAGCCAGTTCGAATTCACCATGGCGCCAGCGGGCGCGCTGGAAGCCGCCGACAACATGATGCTGTTCAGAAGCGCCGTGAAACAGATCTGCCGGCGTCACGGATATCATGCGACCTTCATGTGCCGGCCCGGCCTTGCAAACGCCTTCGCCAGCGGCTGGCACCTCCACCAGTCGCTGGAACGGCGGTCGGATGGCGCAAATGCGTTTATTCCGGAAACCGACGACCAGCTGATATCGCCCGTCGGCGCCGCCTTTGCCGCAGGCATCATGAAAAACGCTGCGGGTGCGGCTGTTTTCACGACGCCGACGGTGAACGGATACAAGCGCTACCGGCCAAATTCGCTGGCGCCCGACCGGGCCGCCTGGGGCCGGGACAACAAGGGCGCGATGCTCCGCGTCGTCAGCGCGGGGCCGGGCGACGGGGCCACCCGGCTGGAAAACCGCATCGGCGAACCCGCCGCGAACCCGTATCTGTACCTCGCCTCGCAGATATACAGCGGGCTCGACGGGCTCAGGAACAACCTCTCCCCGCCGCCGCCGACGGACGACCCTTACGCCAATGACGCGCCACCCCTGCCGACAAACCTGATGGATGCGGTCACGGAACTGGATAACAGCGCAACTATGCGCAGCGCATTTGGCGACCGATTCATCGATTACCTGCTGCACATCAAACGGGCGGAAATCGCCCGTTTCCTGTCGACCGTGACCGACTGGGAACACAAGGAATATTTCGAAATCTTCTGATCGCGCCGCATTTTTGCCGCAATCCTGACCGATATCCGGCTTATTGGCTCAGATTGAGGGATCAGGACATGGCGTTCGTCAAATACCCGGTCGTCTTCGCGGGCGGCTGGCTGTTCAACTTTATCGTCGATATCCAGTTCATGTCCGGCTTTGCCGCGGGCTGGCTGACCCATACCTGGATCGGCGACCTGCTTCTCTGACAGGCAGAGAAACCGGAAATGAGGATTACGCCTGGTCTTCCCGCGACTTCGCCCCGGCGAGGCGCATCCGCACGACGCCGCGAAAATCCTCGGGGTCGACGACAACGCCCTTGCGGGTAATTTCGATCAGCCCGGCGCGGGCCAGATGAAGCATCTGCTGCTTGACCGGATTCATGAAGCGGCGCCAGGCATCCGGCCGCTCACTCGGCCGTTTCCGCAACTCGCCCAGGGCACGCGCGATATCCACGGGCGCCGCCGAGCCGGAGTCCGCAAGGGTCTCCAGAATGAACTCGGCGACCGGGTCGAGCGGTTTTTCTGTCTCATTTTCCATCACGGGGTTGTACGGCGGCAATCGCTGCGAGACAAGCGCGCCGACCGGTAGTAATGATAGATATGTCTGGAACCTCGCGCCTGGGCGGCATCGCCGTTGCCATGGCAAACCGCAATTACCGTGTTTACACATATGGCGCGATTCCATCGCTGCTGGGGACGTGGATTCAGCGCATGGCGATGGGCTGGCTCGCCTGGGAGCTCACCAAATCCGGCACCTGGCTCGGCCTCGTCGCATTTGCCGACCTGGCCCCCACGGTTCTGACGGCGCCGATCGCCGGCGCATTCGCCGACCGGGTCGACCGGCTGCGCATGGTCAAAATAGTCCAGTACGCCAATATTCTGCAGGCATCCGCCCTCGCCTATTTTTCCCTCACCGGGCTGATGACCATTGAATTGCTGTTCTGTCTCGCCCTGGTCCAGGGCGCGACGCAGGGGGTGCACCAGCCATTCCGCCAGTCCTTGATCGGCACCATCGTGACGCGCGAGGAAATTACATCGGCCATCGGCATCAATTCGACGATCTGGAACACGTCGCGCCTGATCGGACCCGCGATATCCGCTGTGATCATTCTGAATTTCGGTGTCGGTATTACGTTTCTCGTAAATGCCCTCAGCTTCATTCCCATGCTGATCGGCCTCTACATGATCAACGTGAAGCAGGAACTGAAAGCGCCGAAATCCCTGTCGGATGTGCCGGGCGAGATACTCGAAGGGATCCGCTATGCGTCGAACCACACGTTCATCGGCCCATTGCTGGTCCTGCTCTTCGCCTTTTCGTTCTTCGGGCGGGCAACCGCCGAACTGCTGCCGGGCTTTACCGGCGCCGTATTCGGCCGGGACGCCGACGGGCTCGCCATCCTGACAGGCGCCGCCGGACTGGGCTCTCTGTTCTCCGGCATCTGGCTGTCGCGCCGGGGCAGACTGACGGGCCTGTCGGACATCCTGATAGTGATCGTGGCCTTTATCGCCGTCTTTCAGCTCGCCTTTGTCGCCACCGATATCTTCTGGGTATCAGTGATCGTTTTCGTCGGCTGGGGATTCATGCTGAACGGCAGCGGGATTATCATCCAGTCACTGATCCAGGCGAATGTGCCGAACGAAATCCGCGGTCGTGTCATCAGCCTGTATGGCATGCTCTGGCTCGGCGTGCCTGCCGTGGGCGCCTTTGCAATGGGCGCCGCCGCCGATTTTGTGGGATTCCGGATCCCGGTCGCGGTGGGCGCCGCCGTTATCCTGATCGCCTTTCTGTGGGCGCTCCCCCGCCGACGCCGATTCCGTGACGAAATCGCTCAAATGGCAGGCGACCGGCCCGAAACCGGCGGATAACCGGGCTTTTTCTCCGCCGGCATGGTTAATGTTGCGGCGCAACAAAATCATTGAAATCCGCGCCGATTCCGACCAGTTTCAGGGGGTAGAACAATAGTGGAGTTTCGCAGAATGAATGGCGAAATCATTACGATCTATCTCCCCATCTTTGAGGAGAAACTGGCGAAGCTTGAAGCCAGGGGCCGGGGCAATTCGCCTGAGGCCGCACGCCTGCGCCGGGTGACGCGGCAGGCAAAACGGGGCCAGTCCTACTCACCCGTGGGCGAAGAGCAGGCGGCGGCCTGAGCCGCTACTTCGCAAAAACCTTCTGAAGAAGCTCCGTCGTTCGTTTCGCGGGATCGGCACGGATAGCCGCCTCTTCCTTGGCAAGATACAGGAATATCCCGGCAATCGCCTTATCGAGAACATGGTTCGTCAGGTCCGCCTTGACGTCCGGCACGAAAGGCAGGGATTTGTACTGGCCCATCATCCGGTCGTAGCTGTTGATGGCGCCGACATCGGCGAGCGACGCATTCACGATGGGCTCGAATTCGGCTTTCAGCGGCGACGACATCTTTCCCTGAAAGAACCGCGTGGCAGAATCCGACGGCCCGTTGAGAATCTTCTTAACATCCTCGAGCGTCATCGCGGTGATGGCATCGCCGAACAGCTTTTTCGCTTTCGGCGTTGCGCTTCGGCGGCGCGGTTGAGGCGCACCTCCAGATCGTCGGCCATGCTGGACATGCCGAAACGGCTCAATGTCGACTGAACCTTTTTCAGGGTATCAGGCAGCGGTATCCGGACCTGGAGATCGCCATTGAAGCCGTTTACCGAGCCGAGCTGTCCGACCAGCCGCTCTGTCCCGACGCGAAGGGCCTCCTTGATGCCCCTGCCGATTTCGTCATTCGACAACGCGCCGACCGCGCCGTTGCCGCCGCCGAGGCCCAATTTGCTGCCAAGGCCGCCGGTCGCCTCATCAAGCTGCTTCAGAAACCCCTGCCCGCTGGCGGGGGACGCGACGATTGCGACGGTAAGTGCGGCCGCCAATATTTTTGCTCTACCCATTATTTTACTCCCTGAAAATACGCTCTGCGGTTTCGCCTACCGGTCCCTTCTAGCACGGAATACCGGCGCAACCGATCATTTGAATGCGAGGTTCGACGGCCTGCCGCCGGCATCCAGCGGTACTGACCCGTGCGCCTTGACCCGATCGGCCAGCAGCTGCGCCTCGGCTTTGTAATTGTACCGGCCGGCGTTGAAGTGCGGGATCACATAGCGCGCGAACAGTTCGAGCGAGCGTTTCATCTTCCCGGTACTGGCCCACTGGTGGGTCGCCAGCATGACGCCGCCGAACATGCCGTTATCGGCAATCTTCTGTTCGATCCAGGCAATTGCATCGTCGGGTGTGCCGACCACCCAGTCGCGCCGCTCCACGACGGATTGGGGCGTGAACTCGGACACCGGTTGCCCCTTGTAGGCTTCATAAAGCGGTGTGAAACCGATTGAGTTGAAATAGGCGGTTTCGCGCATCAGCCCTTCGCTGATATCGGCCCAGGCCTCCTCTCGGGTATCCGCGAGATAGAAATTGCTTACCAGATGCCAGCGATTGCGGTCCGCGGTCCTGCCGTGCCGATCGCAGGCGCCTTCGAAATTCTGCCAGAACTCTTTGAACAGGCCACCGCCCGGGCGGTTAAGCCCACAGGGTGTCCAGAGCTCCATGTCATGCCGTGCCGCCATATCGAGGCTCTCGGCGCCGCCTGTTGTCGGCAGCGCCAGCGGCAGACGCGGCTGCTGATAGGATTTGAGCTGCAGGCGAAGGTCGTTGAACTGCCAGAATTCGCCGTCATGGCTGATCGGATCGTCCGCTTCGAGCAGACGCACGATGACATCGGCGGATTCCGACATCATGCGCCGCGCGGTGTCGCTGTCGATATTGAACAGCTTCTTGTCGGTCACGAGGCTCGACGGTCCGATCCCCAGGATTGCCCGCCCATAGGACAGATGATCGAGAAACGCGATACGTTCCGCGACCTGATAAGGATGATGGAACGGCAGGTTGATAACCGACGTGCCCAGCCGGATCCGGGAGGTCTTCGCCGCCGCCATCGACAGCGCCATATCGGGAGACGGCATGGTTTCCCACCCGCCCGAATGGTGCTCGCCGATATGAAATGAATCGTAGCCCAGGCTCTCTACATACGGGATCAGGTCGATATCCTGATGAAAGCCGAGGGTCGGGTTCTCCGATGGATGATGTATCGGCATCATGAAGAAAGAAAATTTCATCTTTGGTCCCTGTTCACGCGCTGGCGGTTTCCCGGCGATACGCTCATCACCCGGTTGCTCTCCGAGGCGATCGATTGTTTACGATAAGCATGGCCGGAACAAGTCCCGGGGGGCTCAAATCCGTCCTTCATTCCTGTCCCGGTCGAAAAACCAGCCAGAAGCCCGACACAGCGACAGCAAGACCACCGATGCCGATCCAGCCGAATGTCTCCCCGAACAGGAACCACCCCATGACAGCCGTCGACGGCGCCATCAGGTAAAACATGCTTGTCACCCGGGTCGTCTCTCCCTGTTTGAGAAGCCAGTACAACAGCATCCAGGCAACGCCCGACAGCAGCACCACCTGCCAGGCGATTGCGATCACCAGTTCATCCGCCCATTCCACCCCGCCGCCTTCGAGCGTGAGCGCGACGATACCGCATACGACGGCCGACAAACCGAGCTGGATCGCGTTGGTCGCGGCGATCTCTCCCTCCCCGCAGTAGCGTTTCTGGTAGATCGTCCCGATGGTGATGGAAATCAGGCAGAGGAACGCCGCTGCGAAAGCCGCCACGGGCGTTGCCTCGAATGCTGCCTTTTCCCACACCACCAGCAGCACACCGGCAAAGCCGAGCGCCAGCCCGTACCACTGGATGCGCGACACTTTCTCGCCGAACCCCGCCGCGACGACAACTCCGGTCAGGATCGGCTGAAGGCCGGTAATCACGGCCAGCGCCCCGGCGGAAAGGCCGAGATCGATTGCCGCGAACACGCCGCCGAGATACCCCGCATGGACGAGCAGCCCGGCGACGCCAATATGCCGCGCCTCCCACAGACTGCGGGGCCATCGTCCGCCGACAACAACGACAATCGGCACCATCAGCAGCGTGGACAGGCTGAAACGGATGGCGAGAAAGGTGAAAGGCTCGATATAGGGATCGCCGAGCTTCGTGGCGATATGCCCGGTACTCCAGAGGAAAATAAAGACGAATGCTGCGCCGCCAACGATCAACCGTCTGCGATCGACCTTTCCCGACACGATCAGTCGATCAGGACGAGGCTGATTTCGGGAACGTAGGTGATCAGCCCCAGCATGAAAAAGGCAAGGACGAGGAACGGCGCCGTGCCCCGGAACACCTCGCCGACCGACACCTTGCCGATGGCGCTGAGCGTAAACAGGTTCAGGCCGATCGGCGGCGTTACGGCCGCTATTTCCATGTTGATGATGATAATGATCGCAAAATGGATCGGGTCTATGTCCATCAGGGCGATCAACGGCAGGAATATCGGCAGCGTGATCAGCAGGGCGGAAATGACCTCGAGGAACATTCCAAGGAAGATCAGCAGGATGTTGGCCGCCAGAAGGAAACCCGCCGCGGCGAGCTTCTGCTCGGTAATCCAGCCGACGAGGGACTGGGGAATGCCGCTATCCGTCATCGCATAGCCGAACACGGCAGCGCCCGCGAGAACGACCAGGATCGCCGCCGACGTGATACACCCCCGCGCGATAACCGTCACGAAACTGCGAAAACCCTGCCGCCGGTATTCGGGCGCGGTGATCACC
>JAYOMI010000004.1:0-28216 GCA_038120765.1 Rhodospirillaceae bacterium | reverse complement strand
GTGATCACCAGCGCATAGACGACGGCGACGGCGCTCGCTTCTGTCGGGGTGAATATCCCGCCATAGATGCTGCCCAGAATGATAACGGGCAGGATCAGGACATCGGTCGCCGCAACCAGCGCGTCCCGCCGTTCAGCGAAGGTCGCAGGCGCCCGCCGCGTTTCCCGCCACGACCAGGTCCGGACGATGACATAGGCGCAGAGTAGCGCGCCGAACAGCAGGCCCGGCACGATTCCCGCCTGAAACAGCTTGCCGATGGATTCGTTGGATACCAGGCCGTAGATGATCAGCGGGATCGACGGCGGGATCAGAATACCGAGCCCGCCCGACATGGCGATCAGGCCGAGACTGAAGCGCTGCGGATAGCCGCGCTTGATCAGTTCGGGCAGCACCACGACACCGATCGCGGCGGCGGTGGCGATAGAGGAGCCGCACATCGCCGAAAATATGATAGTCGACACGACAGCGACCACGGCGAGTCCGCCGGGCAGATGTCCGATCAGTGCATCGACCGAGAACACCAGGCGTTTGATCGCCCCCCCGCGGCTCAGGATCTCCGCCGCGACAATGAAAAAGGGAATGGCGAGGACCGGCGTTTTATCGAGCGCGCCGAACATGATGCCGCCGGACACCGGCAGAACGCCGTTGGTGATATAGATGTAGGTCGCGCCCGACGCTGCCAGCGCAAGGCCTATCGGCACGCCGATGATGGCGAGGATCGCGAGCACGCCCACAAGGATCAAGGACGCTGTGCCGATATCCATCAGACGGACCCCGCCGCGCTCGCGTCTTCGGCGATCCGTTCACCCGGTCGCCAGACATCGACGATCGAGCGGATCAGTTGAAGGCTCAAGAGCACGCCGCCCGCAAAAACTGCCGCATGGAACGGCCAGACAGGCCAGCGCAAGGCCGTCGGCATGACTTCGTTGAACATCTTGGTTTCATCGGCAAGGGTGTAGCCGGATATGGCGAGTGCGAGGGCAATCAACAGCGTCGCGACATGCGCAAGGGTCTGAAGAATCTGCGTTCCCCGGTCGCCCAGCAGGTGCTCTATCAACGTAAAACGGATATTCACGCCGTATCGCATGCCGGCGGAAATGCCGATGAAAGTGCCCCAGATCATGAAGTATCTGACGATGATCTCCACCGACGGGTCCGACCAGGCGAACCCGTAGCGTGTCACGACCATCGCGAACATGAAAACGGCGCCGGCTATGAACAAAAGCCCGGTTGCGGCATCGCACAGAATATCCCAGCCCCGCAGCAGGGTGCGCACCCTGCTGCGGGGACCGGTCGCAGTCACGAAGCGCTACTTCTTGATCTTGGCGAGAAGCGCTTTGATTTCCGGGTCGAGACCGTCATAGAGCGGCTTCAGCGCGGCGATCCAGCGTTCGCGTTCCGTAGCGGAGAATTCCACCACTTCCATGCCGTTCGCCGCCATGTTCTTGTAGGCGTCGTCGATGGAGTTGGTGATTTCCTTCAGGTTGTAGGCCTTGGCGGCCGCCAGCGCGTCATTGATCATTTTTTGACCTGCCGCACCCTGCTTTTCGTACCAGGCCGGGTTCACAACCACGACATAGCCGAACGGAAACAGGTTCACCTTTGTTACCGCTTTCAGCACTTCATAGATCTTGATCTGGTTGCCGTAGGGCGCCGATGTCCAGGCGCCGTCCGCAACGCCCTGTTTGAGCGCGAGAAACACCTCGGCGCCCGGAATGGCGGTCGGCGCCGCGCCAAGGGCCGTGGTCGAACTCGCCAGGACCTCGGACGGGAACACGCGGATTTTCTTGTCCTTGAAGTCCTCGAGTGTCTTGATCGGCTGGTTCGCAAAGAGCGCCACGAACCCGTCATACCAGAATCCGGCACCCATCAGACGCTTCGCGCTCAGCTTATCCAGCAATTCCTTGCCGACAGGTCCGTTCAGCGCCGTTTCCATGGAATCATAGCTGTCGAACAGCATCGGCGTCTCGAGCAGCTTGAACGCGGGCTCGATCGTCGAGACGTAGCCGATTGTCGGCATCGCCATCTGCACCTGGCCGCGTGCGACCGCAGGCACTTCGTCCTTGCCGGCCATCAACTGCCCGGACGGATAAAGGGTTACCGTGTATTTACCGGCCGACATCTTTTCGAGTGTTTCCTTGAACACCACGGCGGTGCGCGTCTTGATGTGCGCAGCCGGAGTTTCCAGCGGAATTTTTATTTCGGTTTGTGCATTTGCGCTGCCAGCACCCGCGCCGAGGGCAAATGCCACAGCCAGGGCCGATGTGGTTGCTAGGATTTTTCTCATCGCAATTCTCCAGGTTTGTCGTGTGATCGTGTCTCGGGACGCTTTATCGAACCTTTTTTCTTAAACGCCGCCATACGGGATCTCATTCTCTCTGTTACACGACCGGGGTCTCGGCGTCACGCGGCCCGCGGCAGATAGGGCTTGCCCAACATATGATCGCTGACTTTCTCGGCGATCACCAGCACGGCGGCATGAATATTGCCGGAGACCAGGTCCGGCATCGCCGACGCGTCGACAACCCGCAGGTTTTCCGCGCCCTTCACGCGGCATTCGGTATCGAGCACTGCCTCGGAATTGGTCCCCATCGACGCTGTACAGGAAGGATGATGGGCCGTGATCGCGGTCCGGCGGATCCAGTCGTCCAGCTCGGCATCGGCTTTAACGTTCGTCCCCGGCGCCGTCTCGCTCCCCCGGAACGCATCCAGCGCCGGCTGGTGCATCATTTCGCGCGCCAGTTTTGCGCCGGTGCGCAGCGTCTCGAGATCCTTCGGCACGGACAGGAAATTCTGCCGGATGCGCACCTTGTCGAACGGATCCGCCGAGCGCAGCAATACCTCGCCCCTGCTTTCCGGGTGCAGCAGGACCGGCCGCACGCCGAAACCGTCCGTGTAGGGACGCTTGATACCCGGGAACCACATATGAGCATTCCCGGGAGCGCCGCGGAACAGGAACTGGATATCGGTTGCCGACAGGTCGGACCGCGTTTTGATGAACCCATGCAGACCGCCGGGCAGAACCGTTGCCGGCCCCGTGCCGAACAGGTGCGCGCGGACGATCGCGGTCGCCATCCGGTCAAACCGCATCGTCGCGCGAAACGGACCGGGCTCGGGCCGCGACGCCGTGGGCTGTACCGCCAGATGGTCCTGCAGGTTCCGGCCGACATAGGGGGAATCGATAACCGGCTCTATGCCGACGCTGCGCAGATGATCCGCAGGGCCGATTCCGGAAAGCATCAGCAGCTGCGGCGAATTGAAGACACCGCCGGAGAGGATCACTTCCTTGGCCGCGCGCACGATTTCTGTCCTGCCGAGGCGCGAATAGGCGACGCCCGTCGCACGATTGCCGTCCATCACAACGCGGGTCACGTAAGTACTGTCCTGCAGGGTCACGTTTCCACGGCGCATGGCCGGGCGCAGGAATGCCGTCGCGGCGCTGTGGCGGCGGCCCTTGTGTATGTTGGACTGGCTGCGGCCGAGCCCTTCCTGTTTCTCGCCGTTGTAATCCTCCGTGAAGCCGAACCCCATGGCGTGTCCGGCCTCGATCCAGGCCTCCCAGAGCGGATCGTCGGACTTGGCGCTTTGCGTGTGCAGCGGGCCTTCACCGCCGCGCCAGTCATCCGCGCCCCCTTCCCAGCTTTCCATCCGCCGGAAATAGGGCAGCACATCCGCATAGGACCAGCCGGCGGCGCCGTTCGCTGCCCAGCGATCGTAATCGCCGCGATGCCCCCGCACATAAGCCATCACATTGATCGACGATGATCCGCCGACAACCTTGCCCCGCATGGCTTCGATCTCGCGCCCGTTCAGGTTTTCCTCGGGCTCGGCATCGTAACCCCAGTCATGGGCGCGCTTTTCGTGCATTTTGCCCAGGCCGAGGGGAATATGGATCAGCGGGTCGGTATCCGGGCCGCCGGCTTCCAGCACCAGTATCCGGTTGCCGGGGTCCGCGCCCAGACGATAGGCAAGCATGCACCCCGCGCTGCCCGCGCCCACAATCACATAATCGTATTCTTTCGTCCCGGCCATTCCGTCAGATGCTCCTTCATAGGTGGGCTCGTCTGCGGCATATCCCTGCCGCCTCATTGAAGCGCGTATTCTAGGGGTCCGAAGCGCGATAGAATAGTATGCTATCTAAGTTTCTGGCCCATTTTGTGCGGCGGCCGCCAAAAGCAGAATTGAAGACATGACCGAAATATTCGTCGATGCTGATGCCTGTCCCGTGAAGGACGAGACCGTCCGGGTCGCGGAACGCCATAATCTGGCGGTTCACATGGTCAGCGACGGCGGCATCCGGCCGAACCCGCACCCTCTGGTCACCACGACGATCGTCACCCGGGGATCGGACGCAGCGGATAACTGGATCGCCGAGCGGATCGCCGCCAGGGACATCTGCATCACGAACGATATTCCGCTGGCGGCGCGCTGCATCGAGGCGGGTGCGCGCGTGGTCCGGCCAAACGGCGAGCCGCTGGACGCGAATTCCATCGGCAGCGTGCTCGCGACGCGGAACCTGATGACCGATCTGCGTTCCGCCGGCACGGTGACCGGCGGTCCGCGGCCTTTCGACAAGAAAGACCGGTCGCGGTTTCTCGATTTTCTGGAAAGAACGATCCGCGACCTCCAGCGTTGAGACCCCTGGGAGCTATCCCTTGATCCCGATCCGGCCGGAATAATCGAGCCGGTTCAGGAGAATATTGCCCTCGGCGGCGAAATATTCATCCGTCGCCTCGCGCGAGCCGCGCCAGTGGCCGTAATCGTCAATGATCAGGGCGCCGCCGGGCGACAGAACGGGGAACATGTGTTTGAGTTCGTGCGCGGTGGATTCATACCAGTCCGTATCGAGCCGTAGCAGGGAAATGGCCGCAGGCATGCTGCCGGGAATCGTGTCTTCCACACGGCCTTTGACCAGGTGAAAGCGGTCGCGCGGCAACCCGGTCAGGTCGAGGTTCTTCCGCACCATTTCGAGAGATGCATAGGCCCAGACGTTGGATTCTCCATCGACCCGGTCTCCCGGATCGAGAAAGTCATTGGCATGGACGCCCTGGTAATTGACATCCTGTTCCGTCGGCGGGGTCATTCCCTCGAACGTATCCTAGAGATGAAGCTTCCGGGAAGTGTCGCCCACAAGATCGAGCGTCATGGCCGCGACCATGGAACTGCCGCCCATCCAGACCCCGCATTCGACAATGTCGCCGGGTATGTCGCGTTCAACGATATATTTCACGGACTGATAAAGCCCGTACATGCGCTCTACCGAGGTCATGGTATAGGGCTGGCAAACCGCCAGTATATTCATGAAGGCCTCGTCCGACAGGATATCCGGATCGATTTTCTTCCGCGGCCGCACAACCTCGTAGCCAAACGGCCGCACCAGCCTGTTGAGAACACCCCGCACTGCTAGCCTGCCTTCAACTGGTTGAGCAATTTGATCTTTTTCTCGGCAAGAGACTCATGAGCGCCGATGATGATTTTCCGCGCCGTGAAACTGTCCGTCCAGAAAATCCCGATCCCGGATTCGGCTTCTGTCATTTTCCGCCCGAGTTCACCAAGGGTAATATAGGAATTCCGATCAATGCCCACTTCCTGACCCTTATGGAAGAAGTGCAGTTCACCGTCGTTCAGTTCGCAAAACCACCGGTGATGCGGGAAGCCGATTTCGGGCATCTTGCCAAAGAGCATTTTCAGTCTTGCAAAACGGTCTTTTACGAATAGTTCCCGCGCGCGCGACGGCACCTCGACATATCCCGATCTGGAAACCCGGACGAGTTCCTTCGCAACAACGATCGGATCGCGAATATCTTCCAGCGTATGCGAACACACGGAGAAATCGAAATATTTGTCGGGCCAGGGCCAGTTTCCCTCACAGGCATCGTGAATCTGCCAGGTCTCACTCGTACACCGTTCGGCATCCTCCGGGTCGAGAGCATCCTCCCGGCGCCGGGTTTCGTAGGGCATGATATCCAGAACGTGAGTCGCCAGATTGACGGATTATGCCATCCGCCGACGTCCAGCACGCTTGTCGCACTGCGGCAGTGGTCGCGCAATCTGGGTAGGTTGGACCGAAGTATCACTTGCGCGGATTATCGCTGGAAACCGTCACGATGCAATAGACGAACACGCCGTCACGCCCGCTCGCGGTCCGTCGTCCCGCTCTTTAATCTTCCGACCATTCTACCGAGAAAAAACCGGTCCAAAGTGCGGATAGCAATCTGCGCACTGCCCGGATTACAATAGCGAATGAACAAATGACGCCGTTTCCTTGCCTGCCTGACCACCACCGTGCTCCTGCCGCTTCTGCCGGTCTGTCGTCCGACAGCCGCGCCGTTGCCCGATCAGGAAGATGCCGGGCTGATTCGGATATTGCTGGAACTCGTGCCCGACAATCCGGCATCACGGCGCCTCGGCGTCAAGGCGCTCCGGCATTACCGTCATGCCGGCAACGGCGAGGACTTCCCCGACCGTCTGCTTTGGTCGGCGGCCCGAACAGCTGTGCGAACGACCGACCAGATGCGTCGTCACCTCCGGTCTTCGTGCGACGCGGATTTTGCAGCAGGCGATACCGTTGCCCTGGACGGCTGGATCATGGCGAGGAGCGAAGCGGAGGCGATCGCCCTCGTGAGCCTGTACAGGACCGGCTGACATGTTCGCCGATTTTCGCGAATTACCCGATCAACACCAGGTCGACTGCGACCTCTGCATAATCGGCGGAGGCGCTGCGGGCATATCGATTGCGCGGGAATTTATCGGGACAACGACGAAGGTCTGCGTCGTCGAGAGCGCGCAGGAATACGAAGACGCGACGCAACAGCTTTATCAGGAAGCGCCGCAACCGGCCGCCAAACGCGCGCGCAGCATCGAGGACGGCGTCCATTACGGCGTCCCGGCGATCCACAGCAGGTTGCGCTATTTCGGCGGCAGCACAAATCACTGAGGCGGGTACTGCGTCCCGCTCGATCCGGAAGATCTCGAAAAACACGACTGGATTCCGGACAGCGGCTGGCCCATCGAATGGCGGGAGCTTTCCCGCTTTTACCCCCGTGCCCAGACCGTCTGCGAGATCGGCCCTTATATCTACGATGACCGCCTGTGGCGGCGAACGGTAGACGCCCCCTACGCATTCGACGCGCAGTATCTGGTCAACCGCTTCTATCAGTTCAGCCCGCCGACACGCTTCGGAGACCGTTACGGGACGGCTTTGAAGGCTGCCCCGAACATCACGGTCCTGTTCAACGCGAATGTCATGAATATCGGCCTCGCCGCCAATGCCGCGTCTGTCGACCATATCACGCTGAAATCGCTCACCGGGAAAAGCGGCCGGGTGGCCGCGCGGCACTTCGTGCTGGCCAGCGGCGGCATCGAAAACGCGCGGCTCCTGCTGGCATCGAACGACGTCGCATCGCGCGGGGTCGGTAACAGCTGGGATATGGTCGGCCGATACTTTATGGACCACCTGTACGATTCCGTGGGCTCTTTGCTGGTATCGGAAAATCCGCAACGCCTGATGGCCCAGTATGCCGAGATCACCCCCGACAGTTCCGGTCATCCGCTGGCGAAAGCCGGACCGGAATCGGAGCCGGTGATGTTCCAGGCGGCGCTCAGCCCGTCGCCCGCCGCCAAAGAGCGAAACAGCGCAGGCGCGGTTGCCCTGTTTATCCGCGGCGACTGGTCCCGGGTCGACGAGGGTGTGCGCGCGGTCTACGAAGCCGTGGAACGCGACGGCAACAGCGCCGCGGAGAGCTATGGCAGCTATCTGCTGGATATCCTGCGCAATCTCGATACCGCGCTCCCGGCAGTCAAAAATCTCGTCCAGGGTAAAAGCCCGCCGCACCTGCCGGTGTTGTTCGCTATTACCGAACAGGTACCGAACCGCGACAGCCGGATAACGCTTGCCGACGAGAAGGATGCGCTCGGCATGCCGCGCGCCCGGATCGACTGGCGCCTGTCGGAACAGGACCGGCGGACTTTCGCGCAGATGCCGGATCTTCTCGCCGCCGAATTCGGGCGGCTCGGGATCGGCCGGGTGCACAAATCGCCGTGGCTGGATGAAGACGCGCTTTATCTGTACCGCGGCGATTTCTCGCGGATCCTGGAACCCGGGCGGCATCATTCCGGCACCACCAGAATGGCGCACGATCCCGCGCGGGGCGTGGTCGATGCGGATTACCAGATCTTCGGCGTCGCGAACCTGTCGGTCGCGGGGAGTTCCGTCTTTCCCACCATCGGATCGGCGAACCCGACCCTGACGATCGTCGCCCTGGCACTCCGCCTCGCCGATCACCTGAAAGAGCGGCTCTCCGGCTAGATGGTCACAGTGGCGCTGTCAGGCCGGCGTGACGGATTTGATCCGCGGCTTGCGGATCCCGGAGCGATGGGCGATCTCGTCATCCTGCTTTTCGATGGCAAGACGGGCAAGTTCGAGGACCTCTTCGCCATACGGGTTTTCAAGGAGATCTGCCGGGACGCGACGGTTCGAGCTCAGGCTCTCATCCGCGTAAACGACGTTAAACGACTGGAACGTCGCTTTCGTCGCCTTTTTGTTCCGACCTGCCATGATATCTCCTGATGCCGACTGCGCGTGCGGCCATAAAAACAAACCCTTGCCCGGCGCCAGCCCGGCAAGGGTTATAAATTGGTAGCGGGAGAGGGACTTGAACCCCCGACACGCGGATTATGATTCCGCTGCTCTAACCAGCTGAGCTACCCCGCCATAAGGGGGCCGGATATAAGCGGTTGGCCGGATTTCGTCAAGCATTCGTCATACCCGGCGAAGCGGTTTACGATGGAAAAAACACCGGGACCGCCGAATGCCTGAATTTTCCGCCAATCTGTCCACCATGTTCTGCGAGCATGCCCTTATCGACCGGCCCCGTGCGGCCGCCGAAGCGGGATTCCGGGCCGTGGAAATTCAGTTCCCCTATGAACTCGCATGCGAAGGGCTTGCCGCGGAAATAGAGCGCCATTCGCTGGCGGTCAGTGTGATCAACGTCCCCTGCGGCGATTTTGTGGCCGGTGGCGAGGGCAATGCCGCCCTGCCCGGCCGGGTGGACGATTTCCATGAAAGCGTTGCCCTCGCGGCGGAATACGCCGCGGGTCTCGGCGCCGAAAAGGTGAATATTCTTGCCGGCACGCCCTCTATCGACCGGGAAACCGTCGAAACGACCCTCGCGGCCAATCTTCGCCATGCCGCGACGGTCTTCGCCGGGCTCGGCATCGGCGTTGTCGTGGAAGCGATCAACGATATCGACCGGGCGGGGTTCTTTCTGACCACGCCCCGGGCGGTCATCGACATCATGGATCGCGCGGATCACGCCAACCTCGCCCTGCAGTTCGATCTGTACCATATGGCGATGATGGGCCTGCCGCTGGTCGAAACCTATCAACATTATGCCGACCGGATCGGCCACATACAGCTCGCCGATGCGCCCGGACGCCATGAGCCGGGGACCGGGGCGATCGATTTCGGCCCGATTTTCGCGGCAATTGACGCCTCGAATTATCAGGGATGGGTGGCGGCGGAATATTTCCCCCAAAACGATACCACCGATGGCCTTGGCTGGCTTGAAACCTACCGCTGAATTTCTGACGCGGTTCAGGCGGCCCGCTGGATCCAGCCGCCGCCGAGAAGCCGCTCACCGTCATAGAAAACGCAGGCCTGCCCCGGGGCCACGGCCCGTTCGGGCCTCTCCAGCGTGACCACGGCGGAACTGCCATCGGCATCCATGCTCAACAGCGCCGGCACCGGTTCCTGCGTCGAACGGACCTTCGCCGATATGGAGATATCGCGTCCCGGCGCATCCGCATCTCCCAGCCAGTTCAGCCCGGACAGCCGGATCGTCTGCTGGCCGAGCGCCGAGCCCGGGCCGACAACCACGCGATGGGCGTCCGGTTCGATGCGGATGACATAAAGCGGCTCGCCCGTGCCGCCGACGCCGATACCGCGGCGCTGGCCGATCGTAAAATTGATAATCCCGTCGTGACGGCCCAGCACGTTGCCGTCGAGATCGACGATATCGCCGGGATCGATGGCGCCGGGGCGGATTTTGGCGACGACCGAGGCATAGTCGCCATCGGGCACAAAACAGATATCCTGGCTGTCAGGTTTGGTTGCCACGGGCAGGTTGAACCGTTCGGCATGGGCCCGCACCTCGTCTTTCGGCATGCCGCCGAGCGGAAAGCGCAGGAAATCCGCCTGGTCCTGCGTCGTCGCAAACAGGAAATAGCTCTGGTCGCGGCCGGCATCGACGGCACGGCGTAGTTCCGCACGTCCGTCCGTGCCAACCCGCTGGATGTAATGACCGGTCGCGAGCGCATCGCCCTGCAGATCCTTCGCCGTCTTCAGCAGGTCGCGGAACTTGACCGTCTGGTTGCACAGCACGCAGGGGATCGGCGTCTCGCCCCGGATATAGCTGTCGGCAAAGGAATCGATAACGTCTTCGCGGAAACGGGATTCATAGTTCAGCACGTAATGCGGGATGCCGACGGATTCGGCCACCCGCTTCGCATCGAAGATATCCTGCCCGGCGCAGCAGGCCTTTTCCCGCTTCACCGCTTCACCATGATCGTAAAGCTGAAGCGTCACGCCCACGACGTCATATCCCTCCTCCGCCAGCAATGCGGCGGTGACGGAGCTGTCCACGCCACCCGACATGGCAACGATGACACGCGTATCCGCGGGCGCCTTGGAGATACCGAGGGAGTTCATGGCGCGGAATATAGGGTTTTTGACCGCCCCGGCAAGCGGCGAGTCGCGCTCAGGCCCGATTCCTCCGGCGCATCACGCCAAGGCCCGCCAACAGCGTGGCAAACAGAGCCGCCATGCCGGGTTCGGCGATCACGGCGGGCGTATTTTCCTCCCGGACGTAAATCGACCAGCTGCCGATTTCATCGGCGGGACCAGACCCCTGGGAGAACGGCCCGCCGATGATATTCACGAGCGAGACGGGGATCGCGTTGTAACAACCGGAATAATACCAGGGTACACCGAAATAGACGGCACAATTCAGCCCGACCGACGAATCCACATCATTCGCCGCGGTCGACCAGTCATTGCCATCATGCACGCCCAGCGCCGCGATGCTGCCTGCCAGAACCGTCCAGCCGCCTTGTCCCAAGACCCCGTGATAATTGCCTGTGTAATAGCCGTCGAAACGGATACTGCCATCCTTGTTGACCAGACGATGGCGGATTTCGGCATTCTGGTTGATCGCAAGGTCCGACATATTTCGGGTGTGCCCCGTGCCGGTCCCCGCCGTCCCCGTATTCGACACCATGTCGGTTGTCGAGGACGTATCGCCGGCAACACTGTTAAGCCCGAGGGTCCAGCCGCCGCCCGCGGTCGTCATGTCGGCATAGACCTGGAATGCGTCCGCAGTGCTGCCGCCATTCGGGTTGATCCAGTAAATCCCGTCGGCCGTCACGCCGGATTGCAGTATCTGTTTTGCCGAATACCCGGGCGTGGAAGCTCCAAGCCCGAGCGGCCCTGCGTTGGGCGCGGTGATTGTCATGGCGGCAAACCAAAAAGCGATCAGCAACCCCGCCAAAACTGATAGCGAAATCTTCATCATGGCTATGCCGCCCGTATCCAGATCGCCGTGTCGTGGAACACGGCACCCCCGTTGGGTTTGCCAGGATCGGCGCTGACCAGAAGGTTTATACCCATGCCTTCCTCGAAGGCGAGGTTCGGCCAGATGCCCTCCACGATTCCCACGCCGGGGACCACGCCATCGAAAATCCGGGCATGTACCACCAGGTCGCCGAGATCGTTGCCGATGCGGACCCGGTCGCCGTCGTTCACGCCGAGATCGGCACAATCTGTCGGGTTCAGCATGATCGCCGGCCGGCTTTCGTTGCGGATCGACGTGTCGGTCTCGGTAAAGCTGGTATTCAGGTAATTCCGGGATGGCGCGGTGATCAGGCGAAACGGCCGTGCCGCATCCGTATTGTCAATGATATCGGCGAAGTCCGGCAGGTCGGGCAAGGCCGCATGATCGGGGCCGAGGGCCGCCCAGTCCGCCCTGAACCGGAACCGGCCGTCCGGCTGCGGGAAGCCGTTCAGGAAATGCGTATCCTCGAAGGACGGGCTGAAATCGATGAAGCGTTTTTCCTTCAATTCGGCGGCTGTGCCAAGACCGTTGGTCTGCAGGATTTCGTCGATCACTTCCCAGGCGGTCATGTCGAACGCGCGGTGAACCGCGCCGAGGCGCTTGGCCAGACCGGCCAGCATGTCGTGATTGCTCCGCGTTTCGCCGACCGGGTCGAGAATCTTCGGGCCGAGCTGCAGATAGGGATGGCCGTAAGACGTATAGAAATCATCGTGTTCGAGGAAGGTCGTCGCGGGCAGGACGATATCCGCAAGCCGCGCGGTGTCGGTCATGAACTGTTCGTGCACGCACAGGAACATCTCGTCTTTCATCAGTCCCGCGCGCACCAGTCCGGATTCAGGCGCGACGACGGCCGGGTTCGAGCTTTGCACCAGCATCGCCGTGACCGGCGGCCCGCCATTCAGCGCGTCCGCGTCATCCATCAGGATGGGGCCGAGGCGCGACATGTCGAGCCTCCGTACCGCCGGATCGTCGATGCCGGTGACCAGCGACACATTGATATCGAAGTTCTGTCCGATAGAGCCGTACAGCCCGGCGCCGCGATGCTTCCATGCACCGCGAACCGCAGGCAGGCAGCTAACCGCGTGCAGGCCGGACGAGCCGTTGCGCGACCGGGAAAACCCGTAGCCGAGCCGGATGATGGCCCGGTCCGTCGTGCCGTAGTCTCTCGCCAGCGCCTCGATTTCTGCCACGGGGATGCCGGTGATAGCCGATGCCCAGTCCGGTCCGCGCGTTTCCAGGTGCGCTTCCAGCAGATCGGCATCGTTGGTGAACGCCGCCATGTACTCCCGGTCGGCATGACCGTCCCGGAACAGCACGTGCATTATCGCGCAGGCAAGCGCCGCATCCGTGCCGGGCTTCGGGCGCAGGTGCATATCCGCCTGGCGCGCCGTCGGGGTGCGATAGGGATCGATGACGACCAGCTTCGCGCCGCGGTCCTTTCGCGCACGGGAAATATGGGTCATCAGGTTGACCTGGGTATGGACCGGGTTGGAGCCCCAGACGACGATCAGGTCCGCCTCGGCGAATTCGCGGGGATCGCAGCCCCGCTGCGCGCCGACCCCCGCCGTCATCCCGGACAGCATGATCGACGAACAGATCGTGTTGTGCTGGCGCGAATAGCCCATGGCGTTGCGCAGGCCCTGAATGCCGTCGCGCTGCACCTTGCCCATGGTGCCCGCATAGTTATAGAGCCAGACCGTTTCAGGTCCGTGCTTCCGGGCAGCGGCGTTGAATTTTTCGGCAACGATATCGAGGGCATCGTCCCACGAAACCGGTTCGAAATCGGACAACGTCGATGTCGCCGATTTCGGCCCCTTGCGGCGCAGCGGCCGGGTCAGACGGTCGGGATGATGCACCCGTTCCGCGTAGCGCGCGACTTTCGCGCAGACCACGCCCGCCGTATAGCTATTCGCCTCCGAGCCGTGGACCCGGCCGATTTTCTGGGGCGATTCAAGCTCGATATCGAGGGTACAGGCGCTGGCGCAATCGTGCGGGCAGACGGAATGGGCAATATCGAGCGGCATCGGACACGATCCTTGTGAACTGGATGGCGGAGTATAGTGTCATCCGGGCGCCGATTGGAACGCCGCGTTTTGCAAAACACCCTGCCGCGCGCCGCTATTTGTGAATCGTCCCGCCGTCGACGAACGCGTGAAAGACGAACACGAACGTCACATCGTGAATTTCCTCCCGCAGGCCGTCAGCGGTCCGGCGCTGAACGACGACATTCCCGATATCGCGGCCCTTGGCGATGTCCTGCACATCCAGCGCCGAGTTCTTGCCCTTGGTCCAGGTCAGGATGATGTCGCCGGCCACGATCTTCCCGGCCTTCCGGAGCATCTCCAGCGGCCAGGCCTGATCGCCGACCTTCACCACATAGGCCAGCGGCGCAATCCCCTCCGGCAGGTCCCCGCGATACAGGAAGGGCCGCGGCGCGCTGTCATAGCCCTGATACGGATTGCTGCCATAGGGCCGGAAGCCCGGATCGTTAGGCACCAGCACCTTGCCGTCGGGGTAGCGCGCCCGGAACCTCGCCAGGGATTCGACACGGGCCGGCAGAACCTTCAGCTCCCTGCCCGTCATCCCGCCGACGATGCCTGTGCCGGTGAACTGCTGCCACCAGCTTTCGCTCTGGCGGTCATACATCACCATATCCGATTTCCGGAGCTTGCCCGTCGTCCCGAAACCCAGAACCCTGCCGTCAACGCGGCGGTCGAACACGACCGACGAATTGCAGAGCGGACAATACGTCACCGCCACCGGCAACCCGCCGACCTCGTCGTTCACGATTTCATGCCAGATCAGGACCCGCAGCGGATAGGCGCGGGCGTCGCCCTTGTGCTCGAAGGCTATTACCGGCTCGGTTTCGGCGGCATCGGTATATTTTGCCTGAGGGACGAATTTCGGCACGTCGATGGACGGGATACCGTCTTTCGGCGGTCCGCCGGACATGATTTCGTCAAACGCGACCGATTTCTTCGAAAAATCGGTCTCCGGCCAGGACTGTTTCCAGATGACAGGATTCGCCGAGGCCAGCATTGTCCAACCGAGGAGCATCGCGAGCGCCATGCCGCAGACCAGCAGAATGCGCGGATAGATCGGATCGGCCCGCAGGGCCCGGGTGTCGGATTTCATGGCGGTGTTTCCCTGTTCTCGCGGGAATCAGGCCAGTTCAAGACGTGTCTGACAACGAACTTTTCTTCACAATCGGGTGAGCCGAAGGATCCCGGACGGTCCCGCTTGTCAGCTAACCGTCACCCGCTCCCCAGTCTCCGCCGAGGTGATGACGGCTTCCAGCACGGCCGTCGCATGCAGTATCTGGCCCGGCGTTGCCGGGAACGGCGCCCCGCCCTCACAGTCGGCGGCGAAGGATTCCAGTTCGGCCTTGATCGTCGGCATGCCCGGATAGGGGTAACCGTCCCAGGATTCCTCGATGAAACTGCCGTCGGTCAGCTGGGCGGTGAACTCGTCATGGGCGAATATATTGCCCCAGCCCTTGGTGCCGAAGGCCCGGACCTGCCAAAGCGTGCCCGTTGCCGCAACGGAGCCGAGATAGCCCGACTGGCCGTTTTCGAATTCCATCAGGATCATCGTGGAATCGTCGATGTCGTAGGGCATGGTGATACGGCGGCTGACCGCCTGCAGGCTTTTCACCCGGCCGAACAGGTTGACGAACATATCTATGGCGTGAATGCCGAGCGAGGTCATGCCGCCGGCCGGGCTCTCGGCGCGGCTTTCGCGCCATTCGCCCGCATAGCCCGCCATGTTGGCCGAGAAATTTCCCTCGATCTGGATCATGTCGCCCAGCTCGCCGTGATCGATCATCTGCTTCAGCTTGATCGCGTTGGGGGAAAAGCGGCGGTTATGGCCGATGGCGACTTTCAGCCCCTTCGATGCCAGCGCATCCAGCGCCGTCGCCGCATCCGCCGCGTTCAGGCAGAACGGCTTTTCGCAGAACACATGCTTGCCCGCATCGGCGGCGGCCATGATCTGGTCGAAATGGACCGAATGAGGTGACGCCAGCACGACGGCATCGACGGCGTCATCCGCCAGCACGTCCTCATAGGACGAATGAAGCCTGATGCCCTTCTCCGCCGCGTAATCCACCACCTTGGACGGGGTGCGGGTATTGCCCGCGACAAACTTTATGACATCGCTGGAACCGGCGACCGAGTTCACCAGCGTCTGACCCCACCGGCCCATGCCGACAATTGCTGCATTGATCATTTATTCAGCCGCATCCTTTGTTTCCCGGGGCACCAGCATATCGTACCAGGGTTTGTTTTCACGCGTCTTTGCGTCGTCGACATGCAGGGCCTTCACCTCGGTATATTCGTTCATGCCCTCTTCGCCGAATTCTCGCCCGATCCCGGACTGCTTGTAGCCGCCGAA
The DNA here is from genome assembly GCA_038120765.1 of Rhodospirillaceae bacterium. GTDB lineage: Bacteria > Pseudomonadota > Alphaproteobacteria > MPNO01 > UBA830 > CAXBCP01. Next base: position 12,215 of record JAYOMI010000004.1, on the reverse strand, counting down.
CGGCATGTGTTCCGACAGCAGGTGCCAGTCGTTGATCCACACCGTGCCGGTGCGCATCCGTCCGGCCACGGCACGGGCCCGGTCGATATCTTCCGACCACACGCCGCCGCCGAGACCGAAAATGGAATCGTTGGCGATCTTCACCGCCTCGTCCTCATCCATGTATTTCATCACGCAGAGCACCGGCCCGAAAATCTCTTCCCGGGCGATCGTCATGTCATTGGTGACGTTCGTGAACACGGTCGGCTTGATGAAATAGCCCTTGGCGAGATCGCCGTCGGTTGCCCGCTCGCCGCCGCAGACAGGTGTTGCACCCTCGGCCTTGCCCTTCTCGATATAGTCGAGCACTGTTTTCATGTGGCCTTCTGACATCACCGGGCCCATCTTGGTCGCCGGGTCCAGCGGATCGCCCATCGGCATGGCATTCAGCTTGGCGACCATCTGCTCCACGAAATCGTCGTGCTGGTCGGCGGGCAGCAGCAGCCGCGTGCCGGATTCGCAGACCTGGCCCTGATGATAGAACGCCGCGAAGATGGAGCCGTCGATCGCGATATCCCAGTCCGCATCGTGCAAGACGATGTTGGCCGATTTGCCGCCGCATTCGAGGGTGACTTTCTTCAGGGTGCCGGCCGCCTTGACCATGATGTCCTTGCCGACTTCGGTCGATCCCGTGAAGGCGATCTTGTCGACGTCCGGGCTGGTGGTCAGCACTTCGCCGATCAGCCCGCCGGGGCCGGTGATCACGTTGACGACGCCAGGCGGAAAGCCGCATTCATCGATGATGCGCGCCAGTTCCATCGCCGACAGCGGCGTGTCGGAGGCCGGTTTGAGCACAATCGTATTGCCGGTGCCGAGCGCGGGGCCGAGCTTCCAGACGGCCATCATCAGCGGGAAGTTCCAGGGGATGATCGAGGCGCAGACGCCCATCGGCTCCCGGATCGTATAGTTGTAGGACCGGCCCGGGCGCGACATGCCCTCGATTTCCTTCGCCTCCGAATTGAACTTCTTCGCCATGGTGCCGAAATAGTTCATCTGGCGCTGGCCGAGGAAGGCATCCGCCCCCGTCTTCGCAATGGTGCCGCCGGAATCCAGGGATTCGAGCCGCGCGAGATCCTTCATCCGCTCTTTCATCTTCGCCGACAGCGTGCAGATGATCTCGCTGCGCTCCTCGCCGGACATACGCGGCCACGGCCCGTTATCGAAAGCATCGCGCGCCGCCGCGATCGCCGCCTTCGCATCTGCGACGCTGGCGACCGGGATATTGGCAATCGGCTCGCCGTTATACGGATTGTGGGTCGGCCTGGTCACGCCGCCTTCGGCATCCACGAACTTGCCGCCGATATAGAGCTGATAGGTATCCATCGTCCCGCTTCCTCCGATTGCCATCAAAACGCCGTGTGCGCTGCGCGGAACTTACCCCGGGGGCCGGGGGCCGTCCATACGGCGGCCGCCGCGTTGTCCCAATTTTGACATACGGGACGGTTCAGGAAAGTTTTAGCCAGAAGCGGTATGCGCGTTAGGGTGGATAGGCTTGGTAGTTAGCGTTCAATAATAAAGTGGAGGGCACAATGAATAAATTAATCGCCGAGTTCATCGGTACTTTTACGCTGGTATTGTTCGGCTGTGGCGCAGCCGTCATCGCAGGTATGGGAAGCGAAGCTACATCGATCGATGTGCTCGGTATTTCATTCGCGTTCGGCCTCGCAATCGTCGCGATGGCCTATGGCATCGGGCCGGTTTCGGGCTGTCACGTCAACCCCGCGGTCAGTTTCGGTGTGCTGATGGCAGGCCGCATGTCGGTCGGCGGATTCATCGGTTACGCGATCGCACAGACTCTGGGCGCGCTGGCAGGGGCGGCAATCCTCTATCTCATCCTGTCGGGCAAGGCGTCGGGCTGGACCGGGGGGCTTGGCCAGAATGGCTGGGGCACCGGCTACCTTGGCGAGTACAACATGGTCTCGGCCCTGGTCTTCGAAGCCGTTGCCACATTCCTGTTCCTCGTCTGCATTCTGGGCGTCACACAGGAAGGCGCGCCAACGCATATGGCGGGGATTGCCATCGGGCTGACGCTGGTCGTGATCCATATCGTCGGGATCAATGTCACGGGCGTGTCGGTCAACCCCGCACGGTCCATCGGACCCGCCATTGTCGGCATGGAAGCGAATGCAAATGCGGTCTCCCAGCTATGGCTGTTCATCGTTGCGCCGCTGATCGGCGCCGGCGTTGCCGGTCTGATGTTCAAGTCGGGCATTCTCGCCGCCAGGAAAAACTAGCGACAACTTCCCGGGCCCGTCTCAAACGGGTCCGGGGCTTCAGCCCAGGAATTCCCCGCTGGCATAGGCGCCCGGATGGCGCACCGCGATACCGCGCAGTTCGTCCACGGTCCGGCATCCCAACTGGCCCAGCGTCGCGCTGACATCATCGGTCAGGACGTCGATCAGGTGGGCCGGGCCCTTTTCTCCCAGCGCGCCGAGGCTCCACAGGAAGGCCTTGCCGACGAAGGCCGCATTTGCGCCGAGGGCGACGGCCCGCGCGGCATCCGTACCCGAGCGCACGCCGCTGTCATAGATCAGTTCGGCCCTGTCCCCTACTTCGGCGGCGATGGCCGGCAGCACGTCGATCGGCGCGGGCAGCGCATCGATCTGGCGGCCGCCATGGTTGGTGACGAACAGGCCGTCGATGCCCAGTTCCACGGCGCGCGCCGCATCTTCGGGATGCATTATCCCTTTCAGCAGCAGCGGCTTCTTCCACTTGTCGCGGTACCGGGCGATCTCTTCCCAGGTGAACGCGCCGCCGCTTTCGCGGCGGATAAAGGCCGCGCCTTCCGCCAGGCTGATGCCCGGCGCGACGTAGGGCGCGAGCGAGGTGAATCTGGGAATGCCGTTCCGCATCAATGACCGCATCCAGTGCGGCGAACGCATGGCGTCCAGCCGCAGGCGCATCGTCAGTTTGAACGGATTCATGATACCGCTTTTGACCTCGCGCGGACGGGTGGTGCGTGTCGGCGTGTCGATGGTGAGCACCAGCACCTTGACGTTCGCGTCTTCCGCCCGCCGCACCAGATCGAAACCTATCTTGTGATCGTTATTGGCAAACCGGTAGAGCTGCAGCCACAACACATCGGGCGCGATCTCCGCCGCCCGTTCGATATCGATGCCGGATAACAGACCCAGCGTATACGGCACGTTGGCCGCCTGGGCGGCCTTGGCGAGGTATGTCTCCGCGCCGGGAAACGCAGTGCCTGGACCGCCGATGGGCGCAATGCCGATGGGTGCGGAATAGGTATGACCGAACAGTGTCGCATGGGCCGGCGGCGGCGCGATCACGCGGCCATAGCGCGGCACCATCTCAATGGCATCCAGCGCCGCCCAGTTGCGCTGGATTCCCGTATCGGCCCCGGCCCCGCCATCCGCATATTCGAAGGCAAAGTTCGGCAGACGCTTGCGCGCCCGTGCGCGGAGATCGAACGCCGTCGGAAACCGGCGTTTCAACGCGAGCTGTTCGGCGCTGGGGGCCGGGCGGGCTGCGGGCTCCGTCTGCGGCGGTACTGGGGACGTATCAGGCATTCGGCAATCCTTGGGGCGGCGGTATTCGTTGGCGGGCAATTCTCATAGTCGGGTATCATGGTCGGGCATCGGGCCCTGTCATGATAATGTCGGAGTTTATCGCCATAATCGAAGCCAAGCCATGCCAGAGCCAGCTTATTCCGAAGATGAACGCCGCCATTTTTTTCGCTGTATGACCCGCATCTTCCAGATGGAACGGGAACTGGGCGGCACCATGATCGACGCGATCATCCTGCGCGCCGCCGCCATCGGCCGGCTGGAAGACCGCCCCATGAGCGTTTCCTCCCTGTCCGACTATGTCAGCCTGCCCCGCCAGACGGTGAGCCGCCACGTCCACCGCCTCGCCAAAGCCGGCATGCTCACCACGCGGCGCGAGGGGAACCGCACGATCGTCGACACGACGGAGAAAGCGCGGCGGCGGAATGCAACCTTCGTCAACGACGCCATTGCCGAAACCGTGGAGTTTGTCCGGCGGCTTGACGCTAATCGCTCAAAATGAGCAGTCAGGGCATGGACATCCCCGCGTGTTCGTAATCTACTTGTGGAGACAGCCGGACAATCCGGCGAATTAGGGAAGAAACCGGCCGGTATCACGGCAGGCTAAAGTCAAAAGGGAAATCAATGGCGCGCAAGCTGAAATCGTTCAGCCGTCCCAAGGGCGGCACTCTGAAAAAATCCTACGACATGATCATCGCGAAACGCCGGAAAGGCGCGCTGGAAATCCAGTTCAACCGCCCCGACCGCATGAACACGATCAACGAAGAAATGGCCGAAGACATCATGCACGCGATGGATGCGGTCGAGCTCGACCGCAACATCGTCGCCGTCATCCTCTCGGGCGATGAACGCGCGTTTTGCGCCGGTGCCGATCTTGGCGGTTTCCAGGACCTGCCGGAAGACCGCTACGACAACTACCGGGCGCGCTATAACCAGCGCAAGAACCGGCTGCTGTACCGCTTCCTGATGAACTACACCAAGCCGGTAATCTCGGCGGTCGAAGGTTACTGTCTCGGCGGCGGGTTCGAGATGGCGATGATGGGCGACTTTATCGTCGCCAGCGAATCCGCGAGTTTCGGCCTGCCGGAAGGACGTCACAGCCTTATTCCCGGCGCCGGCGGCACCCTGAACCTGCCCCGGCTTATCGGCGCCCCGCTTGCCAAGGAACTGGTCTGGACCGGCCGGCGCATTTCGGGCGCGGAGGCCAAGGAGTACCGGATCGTCAATCACGTTGTCGAAAAAGGCAAGGCACTGGCCAAGGTGCGCTCGATCGTCGAGGAAATGAAAGCCGTCGGCCCGCTGTCGCAGATGATGACCAAGCAGTCGATCAACCGCGGCGTCGACATGACGCTGCAGCAGGGCTTCATGCAGGAAGCGGACCTCGCTTACATGCTGTCCTGGTCGGACGACCGGGCCGAAGGGCTGAAGGCGTTTTCGGAACGCCGCAAGCCAGTGTTCAAGGGCCAGTAAAAGCAGCGCCAGAGAATAAAAAGGGAGGAACGCCATGGCCAAAAGTTTTCTTGCGGACAAGGACATCTGCATCGTCGCCTACGGCGAAACCAAGATCGAACGTCGAGGCGGCCGGTCCGCCTATGAAATCGCCGCCGAAGTCGCCGAGCAGCTTTACAGGAAAACGAAGCTCGGCCCGTCGGATATCGACGGCGTCACCTTTACCGTGCCGATCAGCGAGTGTTCGAACCCGTTCTGGTCGGGCTATGCCACTGAATATCTCGGCATCTCGGCCAAATGGCTGCAGACCAGCGATATCGGCGGCGCATCGGCCATCGGCAATGTCGCCCGCGCCGCCATGGCGATCAAATCCGGCATGTGCGAAACCGCCATGATCCTCGGCGTCGATGCGCCGTCCACCCAGTGGCGGGCCTATTACGGCAGCTACCGCAACGAATTCTGGGACCCTGTCGGCGTTCAGGGGCCACCCGGCGCGTTCGGTCTTCTCATGAACCGCTATGAGTACCAGTACGGGCTCGATTTCCGGGGTCTCGGCGCGCTTGCCGTCGCGCAGCGCAACGGCGCGATCAAGAACCCGAACGCGTATGAGAAGCTGCGTCACAAGATCACCATCGACGATTACATAAATTCCCGTCAGGTCTCGTCGCCGCTCCGGCTTCTCGACTCCGTCATGTGGGCGGATGGCGGCAACGGCCTGGTGATGATGAAAACCAGCCGGGCCAAAAAACTCGGCCTGACCAACCGGGTTTACCCGCTGTCCTATGCCGAGATATCCAATTTCGACTGCGCCAACCAGACCCCCGACATGACGACCACGGGTCATTCCGTTGTCGGCCCGAAAGCGCTGCGCGATGCGAAGATGAAGGCGAAGGACGTGGACATGTTCCACCCCTATGACGACTTCCTGTTTGCCGTGATGCTGAAAACCGAACAATGCGGATTTGCCAAGAAGGGTCAGGGTTCGCAGTTCCTGCGGGATACGGATCTCGGCCCCAAGGGCACCCTGCCGATAAATACCGGCGGCGGACAGATCAGCTGCGGCCAGCCCGGCCTTGCGGGCGGCGGCATCAACCTGGTCGAGGCCGTGCGTCAGCTCATGGGCGAAGCCAAAGGCCGCCAGGTGCCGAACGCGCGCAATGCAATGGTCACCGGTATCGGGGTGATTCCCTATGGCCGGAACTGGGGATCGGCGAATGCCATGGTCCTGGTGAACTAGAAAGGGGAGAAAAAATATGGCCGATATAAACGTGAAACCCCGCCCGCTGCCCAAACCGACACCGGCGACCCAGGCTTTCTGGGATGGCGCCAAAAAGGGCAAGCTTATGCTTCAGTGGGATCCGACCGCAAAAAAATACCAGTTCTGGCCGCGCGCAAACAGCGTCCGCACAGGCAGGCGGAACCTTCAATGGAAACCGACATCGGGCAAGGGCGCGCTTTATTCGTTCACCGTCACCCATGTACCGACACCGGGTTTCGAAGCCCGCGCGCCATATGTTATCGGGATGATCGAACTGGACGAGGGCGTGCGGATCATCGCCAATCTGATCAATATCGAGATAGACGAGGTCGAAATCGGCATGCGGATGAAGGTCGCCTGGGAAAAACTCAGCGACGACATCACCTATTTTGCGTTCGAGCCCGACAAGCGGGCAAAATCTAAACCGAAGAAGTAACCGGCCATGAAACTTGGCTCCCTGATTGCCGATTGCGCGCTCCGGTATCCGGATCGGGAAGTAATCGTCTGCAATGACCGCCGGATTACCTTCGGCGAACTGGACATAACCGCCAACCGCCTGGCCAACGCCTATAACGCGCGCGGCATGAAGACCGGCGACCGGCTGGCGATGTTCCTGCCGAACAGCGCCGAACTGATCGAAGCGATGTGCGGCGCGGCCAAGGCGGGCGGCATTATCGTACCGATCGCGACGCGGCTCGCCCCGCGCGAGGTGGCGTATATCCTCGGCGATTGCGATCCCTGGATGGTCTGCTTCACCCCGCAACACCGCGATATCGTCCGCGACGCTGTAAAAGAGCTCGACAATCCGTTGCTGGTGATATTCGCGGGCGACGCCGAAGATGGCGAGATCACATTCGACGATCTCATCGCGGAAGGCGCCGACACCCCGCCCCCGCCCCTGCCAACCGATTACGACATGCTGATGCTCGGATACACATCCGGCACGACGGGCCGCCCGAAGGGCGCGCTCGCCACCCATATGGCGCTGGTGCTGACCGGCGGATACATGAACCTGTCGGAATGGCATCTGACCGCGCAGGACCGCATCCTTGCGACCACTCCCATGGCGCACAGGACGGGCCTCGGCCGCGTCGCAAACGCCGTCTGCTGCGGCTGCACGGTCGTCATCATGGACAAGTTCGACCCGGTGGCTGCGGTCGATCTTATCAAAAAGGAACGGATCACGATTATCGGCCTGGTGCCGACGATTGCGCGAATGCTGATGCCGGAAATCGAAAAGCGCCCCGAAGACGTCGCATCCGCCCGCCTGATGGTCGCCACCGGCGAGGCCTTTCCCGTCGACATCAAAAAGCGGCTGGCTTCCGCGGCGCCGAATATCGGGCTGTATACGTTTTTTGCCCAGACCGAAGCAGGCTTCATCACCGGCCTTCGTCCCGAAGAACAGGCGACCCACCCGGACTCCTGCGGCCGCCCCGTGCCATCGGTCGAAGTCCGTATCGTCGACGAAAACATGAACGACGTTCCGCGCGGCGAAGTGGGCGAAATCATCTGCCGTTGCGGTGTCCCCGGGGTGCTGTCGATGACGGGCTACTGGCGCAACCCGGAGGCGACGGCAGCCGCCTTCCACGAAGGCTGGCTCCGCACCGGCGATCTCGCCCGGATGGAGCAGGACGGCTATGTCTATTTCGTCGACCGCGCCAAGGACATGATCGTCTCGGGCGGGCTGAATATCTATTCGCGGGAAGTGGAAGATGCGCTTGAGGCCCACCCGGCCGTGAACGAAGCTGCCGTCCTGCCGGTCGCGGATGCGGAATTCGGCGAGTCCGTCTTTGCCTATGTCACGTTCCAGCCCGATGCATCTGCCACGGAGGACGAGCTGATCGCCCATTGCCGCGGCCTGATCGCAAGTTACAAAAAGCCGAAATACGTGCGCGAAATCGACGTTCTGCCCCGCAACAGCACCGGCAAGATCGTGAAGGTCGCCCTGCGCGAACGCGCGGCCGGGGAAATCGCGGATCGCTGATGGAACTGCTTCTCAACGACGAACAGACCATGCTGCGCGACAGCGCCGCGACCTTCGCCGAACGGCGGGGCGGGGCCGACCGTCTGCGCCGTCAGCGCGACACGGACGCGAAGATTGACCGGGTGGTGTGGTCGCAGGCGGCAGAGGCTGGCTGGCTGGCGATCCTGGCGCAGGAAAGCGCGGGCGGGCTCGGCCTCGGCCTCACCGAACTCTGTCTCGTGTCCGAAGAACTGGGCAAGGGCCTGGTGACCGAACCCGTCGCCGCCGCAGCGGCGGTCGCCCGTGCCCTCGGCGCTTCGAGCGACGCGGACTCCGTCGTTTCCGGCGATAGAATCATCCTGCCGGCGCTGATGGAAGGCCCGCGGTCGATCGGCGATGAAGCGCCCACCGTGACCTGTTCCACGGACGGCGATGCGATAACGCTGGACGGCGTAAAGACCGGCATCCCCTGCCCGGACGACGCGGACGGATTTCTGGTGTCTGCGGCAGGCGCGGACGGCCCGGTGCTGGTCACCCTCGACCGGGCCGAGACGGAGACCCAGGCGGATGTCACCCTCGACGGCGCCGTCATCGGCAGCATTGTCCTGAACGGCGTCCCCGGCATACAGGTCGCCGGACCCAATGAAGCGCCGGCCTTGATCGCCGATCTGCTGGACGCCCTGCACCTCGGCAATGCGGCGGAGCTTCTCGGCATCATGGAAGCCGCCCAGGCGATCACCGTCGAGTATCTGAAGACCCGCGAGCAGTTCGGCAGGCCCATCGGATCGTTCCAGGCCCTGCAACACCGTGTGGTCGATAATCTTGCCGCGATCGAGATGTGCCGCTCGCTGATTTTCCAGGCGGCCCGCGCGGTCGACAGCGACGGCGGCTCACCCGGTCTTGTATCGGCGGCACTGTCGAAAGCCGCGGGCAGCGCCCTCGAAATCTGCAAATCGGCGGTACAGATGCATGGCGGTATCGGCTTTACCGACGAGCACGATATCGGCCTGTATCTCAAACGCGCGATCATGCTGGCCGCGCGATACGGCAATGCCGGTCTCCACCGCAGACGCTATGCGGAATGCGCAGAGTTGTATGACTGACAAGACGTTGCACAGAGTGTGCGCAATTCGTAACAATGAGCGGATCAGCAGAGGAATACCATCATGCCCGACCAATCCTATCGCACGTTCCTGAAAAACCTTGAACAGCAGGGAGAGCTTATTCACTTCACCAAGGAAGTGGACCCGGCAGAGAACATGTCAGCGATAGAGTGGAAGGCCTATAACGAGCTCGGCAAGGCGAGCCTGTTTACCAACCTGAAAGGACATGAAGGCTGGCGGGCGACGAGCCAGATCCTCGCCGACCGCAAGAAATGGGCCATCGGGCTCGGCGTCAGCGAAGACACCATCCTCGACGAGATGAGCGAACGCCTGCGCCAGACGATCAAGACGGTGGAGGTCGACTCCGATGCCGCGCCCGTGCAGGAAGTCGTGTTCGAAGGCGACGACGTCAATATTCTCGACGTCCCCTCGATGATGACATCCGAAGACGACGGGGGACGCTATTTCGCGTCGGGCATGGCGATCGTCAAAGACCCCGAAACCGGAATCCGCAACATGTCGGTCCATCGCCAGATGATCCTGAACGAACGCGAAACCGGATTCATCATGGTTCCGCGCCAGGCGAAACGCATCTACGACATGTATGCCGCACAGGGCAGAGGCATGCCGGTCGCCATGGTCTATGGCGCGCATCCGGCCATCTTTTACGGCTCGGGCTTCACCACCACCTATGGCAAGGACGAGCTGGAAGTCGCGGGTTCATTGCTGGGCGAGGGCGTGCGCATGGTCAAATGCAAGACCGTGGATATCGAAGTCCCCGCCGAAGCCGAAATGGTGCTCGAAGGGGAAATCCTGTTCGACCGCCAGGAGCCGGAAGGGCCGTTCGGCGAGGTTCCCGGCACCTATGCCGAGGCGACGGAATCCCATGTCTTCCGGGTGAACTGCATGACGCGGCGCAAGGACCCGATCTTCTATGCCGTGCATTGCGGCTATCCGACCACGGATACACAGGGAACGATGGCGCTCGGCGTCGAAATCGCGACCAAGGAACACCTCAAAAACGTCGAAGGCGGGCTCGACCTCCTGGACGTGCGCTGTCATCCGTCCGCCGGGATGATGATGCTGGTCCTCAAAATGCGCCCGCGGGTCGAAGGCCAGGCGAAAACCGCCCTGATGGCGGCATTGTCGGGCGCCTATCTGCACCCCAAGCTCGCCATCGCCGTGGACGACGATATCGACGCGAACGACCTGCGCCAGATCATGTGGTCGATGACGACGCGCGTTCATGCGCAGCGCGACGTGATCATGATCCCCAATACCCGCGTGTTCGCGCTGGACAATATCTCACCCGTCGTGCCGGGCCAGAACAGCTTCCATCGCGTGGGCACCAAGTGGATGATCGATGCGACGAAGCCCGCCGTGACGCAGGTGAACGAACGCGCCCGGTTCACGCCGGCGATGCCGCATAATTACGACAGCGTGAACCTCGACGACTTCCTGCCCTGAGCCGCTAGCAGCTGCTGCTGCCTGAGCAGCCGGACGCGGCCCCGCAAGAACGGGTTATTTGACCGGCCTGGATTACTCCGGGTTCAGGGAGCAACGCCGGGCGGCAAAAGGCGTTCTTCGCCAAGGACGTGCGTGCGATAAATCTCGGTAACGGATTCCCAGCGGAGCATGCAGGCTTCCTCGCAGATTTCCAGCGCCCGGTCTCCGAAGCGCTAACTCACAGAAGCGGGCCGGGATTGTTTACGGCGAAATCCTGAAGACCGGCGACGATGATTTCATAGGCCTCGTCGACACTGTCGACGACCTGGAACAGGTCGAGATCTTCCCGGCTGATCGTGCCGAATTCGACCAGCGCCTCGAGATTCATCACCTTGTCCCAGAATTCGCTGCCATACAGGATAATCGGCATCTTTTTCTTCATCTTGCCGGTCTGGATCAGGGTCAGACCCTCGAAAAACTCGTCCATGGTGCCGAAGCCGCCGGGCATGATGATCAGCGCTTTCGCGAGGTACAGGAACCAGAATTTCCGGGTAAAGAAGTAGTGAAATTCAAAGGCGAGCTTGCGCGTGACGTACGGGTTCACCCCCTGCTCCATCGGCAGGGAAATACCGAGACCGATATTCTCCCCCTTGGCCTCCGACGCGCCCCGGTTCGCCGCCTCCATGATGCCGGGACCGCCACCGGAACAGACAACGAACCGGCGGCTCCTGTCCGCAAGCGACTTCGACCATTGGGTCAGGCGGAATGCGAGCGCGCGGGTATCCTCGTAGTAGCGCGACATTTTGAGGTCGGCTTTGGCCTTGGCGAGATCGCCCGCACCGGCCTCCGCCGCCTCGAGGCGCTTTTCGGCCTCGGCCCGGGGCAGCAGACGCGCAGAGCCGAAGAACAGGATCGTGTCTTCTATATTCAGTTCCTCGAACCTCTCCCGGGGTTCGAGATACTCGGCCAGAATCCGCAGCGGCCGGCCGGCCGGCGAATTCATAAATTCCTCGTCGCGATAGGCGCGCGGCGGATGAATATCGTTTGTGGTCATCAGTTTGCCAGCAGTCGCGGCAGGACAAGCGTTATCGCCGGGAAAATTATGATGAAGACGACGCGGATCACGTCGGACATGAAAAAGGGCAGCACGCCCTTGAACGTATCGATCATGGGGACGTCCTTCGCCATCGAATTGATCACGAAAACATTGAGACCGACGGGCGGCGTTATCAGTCCGACCTCGACGACGATCAGCGTGATAATCCCGAACCACAGCTTCAGGTCTTCTCCCTGTACCGGGAAGTCGAGCCCGGCGATGATCGGCCAGAAGATCGGCACCGTCAGGAGGATCATCGACAGCGAATCCATGACGAGCCCCAGCAGGATATAGAGCACGATCATCCCGACCAGGATCACCATCGGGCTCTGACCGG
>JAYOMI010000003.1:83142-95817 GCA_038120765.1 Rhodospirillaceae bacterium | reverse complement strand
AAGACCAGTTCGTTGCGCCGCTGTTGGTCGATGGCGGCGGCTATTGGGCGGGTTGCGAGTGCGGGTATTTCGCTGCAGACTATCTCGGCGGGGTTCGGACCGAACCCCGCGAGGCAGTTCGCCATCCGTTGCCCCAGATCGCCGCCGCCCTGCGCCAGCCGCCAGACGCCCTTTGGGTATAGCCGGTCCTGTCCCAGCGTATCGTCCGGCGTAATGCCGATCCATGTCGCCCAGCCGCCGCCGGCGGACAGGCGGCGCGCAACCCTGTTCAGCGTGGCGCGGTAAAACCGGAGCGTCTCCACCGGTCCGATATCGTCGGCGAGCCGGGTTTTGACACGACCGAGTTGCGGACGGCGGGCGAAGATAACAACGTGCTTCATCGATACAGACGTACCAGAATTCGGGGCGGCACCCCGAGAAAATAAAGCGCAAGACAGCAGATGTTCCGCGCAGGGCGTCCCCACCATCCGCCGCGCCGGTAGCGTTCGGCGGACGTCACGGCGCGGGTGTCCAGAACATCCAGATTGGACCGACCGATGCGGCGGACGATATCGACATCCTCCATCAGCGGTATCGGGCGGAACCCGCCCAGCCGGTCGTATTGATTGCGCGATATCAGTAATCCCTGGTCCCCGTAGGGCAGACCCAGCCGCCGCGTCCGCCACGCAACGAGGCGTTCGATCCGCCGTGCCTGCGGCGCCGGGTCGTCCAGCGCGAAGGTGAACGTGGCGGCGCGGCCGGCATTGGCAGTTTCCGCGGTATAGTCGCTCACTTCCGCGAACCAGTCTTCGGGCAACACGGTGTCGGCATGCAGAAAAAGCAGCCAGTCGCCGGTTGCCGCCGCCGCGCCCGTGCGCAGCTGCTGACCCCGGCCTTTTTCCGACGGCACAATCCGCGCCCCGGACCGCGCTGCGATCTCCGCGGTTTCATCGACCGATCCCCCATCCGGAATAATGACTTCGCCGACCTTGCCACCGACAGATTTCAGCGTCGCAGCAAGCTGTGCGGCTGCATTGAGGGTCGGGATAACGACCGATATGCTGGGCGGATACGTCATTTGAAAACGTTCATAGCATGACCAGTGCCGTAATTCCTGACACAATAAAAGTTCTTGTTTTGTTCTTTATGAGGGGTCACTCTGCTCCTCCCATGGATACAGAATTACCGGACATCCCCCGCAAGGGGCGCGGCGCCGTCAGCAACCAGACCGGGCGGTATGAAGGCTATGACGCCGTCGCCATAGATGACGGCTGGAACCTGCCGCGGGACGCAGACCTGCCGCCGCTGCCTACAACCGTCACTGCCGATACGACGCGCACGATCATTGCCCGCAACACCTCCCCGGACGTGCCGTTCGACCGGTCGATCAATCCCTATCGCGGCTGCGAGCATGGCTGCGTCTATTGCTTTGCCAGACCGACCCACGCTTTTCTCGGCCTGTCGCCGGGGCTCGATTTCGAAAGCCGGCTTTTCTACAAGCCCGATGCCGCCGCCCTGCTCGAAAAGGAACTGCGCAAGCCGTCCTACAAGTGTGACGTCATGGCGATGGGGACCAATACGGATCCGTATCAGCCGATCGAGCGCGACTTCAAACTGACACGGCGGATACTCGAAGTGCTGGCCGCCCATAACCACCCGGTCGGCATTGTCACCAAGTCGAGCCTGATCGCCCGCGACATCGATATTCTTGGCCCCATGGCGGAAAAGAAACTGGCGCAGGTCTGCCTGTCGGTGACGACGCTGGACCGCGATCTGTCGCGCAGGATGGAACCGCGCGCGCCGACGCCGCAACGCCGCCTCGACACCATCCGCGCGCTGACCGATGCGGGCATTCCCTGCGGCGTGATGGCAGCGCCCATGATCCCGGTGCTGACCGACCCGGAGCTTGAATCGATCCTGGCCGCCGCGAAGGACGCCGGTGCCCATATGGCGGGCTACGTGCTGCTGCGCCTGCCGCTGGAAATCAAGGACCTGTTCCGCGAATGGCTCGATGCCCATGCGCCACTGAAAGCCGATCACGTGATGAATGCCGTGAAGGCAGCGGGCGGCGGCCAGATATACGATCCGACCTTCGGCGTGCGCCAGCGCGGCACCGGTGTCTATGCCGACCTGCTGCTCCAGCGGTTCGAGAAGGCCTGCAGGCGGCTTGGCCTGATCGAACGCGGTTACCGGCTCGACCGCACCCTGTTCCGCCCGCCACCGCGGGCGGGCGATCAGATGGGATTGTTCGAATAGTCCCCTCGGGCAACCGCCTTATGCAGATTCGTCCCCGGCCCCGCCCGTCACGTGATAAGTTGCACCGAACATGGATGCGCACGTAAACCTTACCGGGATGGCGGTCGTCGGGCTGTCCGCGCTCCTCTGCGGGATGCTGATGGCGCGGCTGCGCCAGCCGGCGCTGGTCGGCTATATCATCGCCGGCGTTCTGCTGGGCCCCAGCGCCTTCGGCGTGGTCGAGGACCGCGACCAGATCGGCGGGCTCGCCGAGCTCGGTGTGTTGCTGCTGCTGTTCCTCATCGGCACGGAACTCAGCGTCCGGTTCTTCATGGTGACCTGGAAAATGGCGCTGGGCGCGGTGGCGCTTCAGGTCGCCGGCAGTCTCGGCGCGATTTTCCTGTGCTCGATCTTCCTCGGGTTTTCGGCAGCGGAATCGGTTCTGCTGGGGTTCGTCATCGCGCTGTCCAGCACAGCCGTCGCGATCAAGATACTCGAGGAAATCGGGGAGCTGCGAAACCGCACCGGGCGCATCGCCGTTGCCATCCTGATCGGCCAGGACCTCGCCTTCCTGCCGATGCTGCTGATCGTCGAGAATATCGGCGGCGGCACGCTGGGCCTGTGGGCGCTTGCGCAGATCGTCGGGTCCGTCCTGGTCCTGGTCCTTCTGGTGCAGAAACTGAACAAGCGCCGGGTGAACCTGCCCTTTGCGCGCATCGTGATGGGCAATATCGACCTGTCGCCGTTGACCGGTCTGGTCTACTGCTTCGGCTTCGGCGCGGTATTCGGGCTGTTCGGCCTGTCGCCGGCCTATGGCGCGTTTCTCGCCGGGCTGGTGATCGGCCGCGCGACCCAGCGTGTGCAGATCGTCCATGCGGTCCGCCCGGTGCAGAGCGTCCTCGTGATGGTCTTTTTCCTGTCGGTCGGCCTGCTGATCGACCTGAAATTCATCGCCGACAATCTCGGCACCGTGCTGGTGCTGCTGCTGGTCGTCACCCTGTTCAAGACGGCAATGAATATCGGCATCATGCGGCTGATGGGCGAAAGCTGGCAGCGCGCATCGTTGCAGGGGCTGACCCTCTCGCAGCTGGGCGAGTTTTCCTTCCTGCTCGCAGCCACCGGCCTGTCCGCCGGCGCCATCGGCCAGGAACAGTCCCGTCTGGTGATCGCCGTGACCGTCCTCAGCCTCGCCATCAGCCCGCTCTGGCTGACCACGGCGCGGCGTGTCCATGGCCTCGCCAGCCGCCGTATCGATACACTGCGCGAACTGATGGACGCCGCCTATGGCGACGAGGTGAAGGTCGTTCGCCGCGGGTCGCGCCGGTCCGTCTTCATGGTCCGTATTCTGATGCGCACGACATGGGACAGGCTTGCGACACGCTTTTCCCTGCTTGCCCGCATCAAGAAACCCCATCGCCGAACGCCCGGCGCGCCGAAACTGCTTCCCGGCCCGGGTGCGACCCCGGATACGGAACCGGATTCGGCAACAGGCACGGATGCGACCGGGACGGAACCGCCATCAGCGGAAGACCGGTCAGACAGCGATCGCGCAAAAGACGCCCCGACGGACGACCTGCCCGAACCCGAAGACGACACCCTCGCCCGGCTCGGCGATCAGGTGCGGGCAGCCGCGAAGGAGGACAGCCCAACACCGCCACCTGACGACAAACCGAAAAATGCCTGATTTCGCGATCGAGCGGGAATGCGGCGGGCGTGTCGCGGGTATCGACGAGGCCGGCCGCGGTCCCTGGGCGGGACCGGTCGTCGCCGCCGCCGTGATCCTGCCGGCAGATCTGCCCGGCGAACTCGCCGATGGCCTCGACGATTCAAAGAAGCTCCCGGCGGCGCGACGGGAACGCCTGTTCGACGTTCTGACATCCTGCCCCGGACTGGATTTCGGCATAGGTGCCGCCAGCGTCGCGGAGATCGAACGCGATAACATTCTTGCCGCAACCTATACCGCGATGCGCCGCGCCATAGCGGCACTCGACACCCTGCCCGATACCGCGCTGATCGACGGGAACCGCCTGCCGCCCGGCCTGCCCTGCCCGGGCCGCGCTTTGATCAAGGGCGACAGCCTCAGCCTGTCCATCGCCGCCGCCTCAATCTTCGCCAAGGTCACGCGCGACCGGATCATGACATCCCTGTCCGCGCGCTATCCCTGCTATCACTGGGAGCGCAATGCGGGTTACGGCACAAAACAGCATCAGGACGGCCTCAAAGCCTTCGGCGTCACCTGCCATCACCGGCGGGCTTTCGCCCCGATAGCCAAGATGTTGAGCGATACCAAGATATAGAGTCGCGGCGAATCAGATAAACCATATGTTGCGTAAAATCCCGTAACCCATTGACTCCAAAAAATTTTTCTTGACGGAGAGTCCCACCGGACTCATGCTCTGTGGATAAATTTGCCCCCTAAAAACACCCGGGGCGCTGGTGGGACACATCATGAAACTTCCTTTGAACAACGTCCTCGTCGGGGACACCGTGGCTGAAATGAATAAACTGCCGGCCTGTTCGGTCGACGTCATTTTTGCCGATCCGCCCTATAACCTGCAGCTCGCAGGCGACCTCCACCGGCCGAACAACACGAAGGTCGACGGGGTCGACAATGCCTGGGACCAGTTCGCCCGCGAAGGCGGCGACCCGCTGGACAGCTTTTCGGCCTATGACGCGTTCACCCGCGAATGGCTCGCCGCCGCCAGACGCATCCTTAAAGATGACGGCTCGATCTGGGTGATCGGCAGCTACCACAATATTTTCCGGGTCGGCACGACGCTGCAGGACCAGGGCTTCTGGGTGCTGAACGATATCGTCTGGCGCAAGACCAACCCGATGCCGAACTTCCGCGGCACCCGTTTCACCAACGCGCATGAAACCATGATCTGGTGTTCGAAAACCAAGGACGCCAAGGGTGTGACGTTCAATTACGAAGCAATGAAAGCCCTGAACGACGACGTTCAGATGCGCTCCGACTGGACGATCCCGCTCTGCACCGGTCCCGAACGCATCAAGAAGGACGGCAAGAAGGCGCACCCGACGCAAAAGCCCGAAGCCCTGCTCTACCGCGTGCTGCTCGCCTCGACCAATCCCGGCGACGTCGTGCTCGACCCCTTCCTCGGCTCCGGCACCACCGCCGCCGTCGCCAAGAAAATGGGCCGCAATTTCATCGGTATCGAACGGGACGAGACCTATGCCGCGGTCGCCCGGGAGCGTATCGCCGCCGCCGAACCGCCGAAGGACGAGAACGCTTTCGTCCTGCCGTCAAAACGCACCGAACCCCGCGTCCCCTTCGGCACGCTGGTCGAACGCGGCCTGATCGAACCCGGCCAGAAACTGTTCGACACACGCAAGCGTTTCTTCGCGCGCGTACGCGCGGACGGCACGCTGATCGCGGAGGGCCGCCGCGGCTCCATCCACAAGATCGGCGCGGAGATTCAGGGCGCTCCCGCCTGTAATGGCTGGACGTTCTGGCATTACGAAAAAGAAGGCCGCACCCAGCCGCTCGACCATCTGCGCCAGGTCGTGCGTGACGGGATGAAGGAAAGCGCCTGAGGGCAGCGGAACCGCACCGCCAGGGGCAGGACTTCATGGATCTGGTCGAGATTTACGGCGATGCGGCGGGCGAAACCCATCTCCGCCCGGCCACGATAGACTTCGAGATCCGCAATTTCGCGCCCCCGTCTGAGCCGGTGAAGGTGTCGGCAGAAATTCCGTCCGCATCGAGCGTCTTCGTCGTCGCCCCGCCGGGATGGGACAAGGAATTCCATCCCACTCCGAAGAAACAGCTCGCGGTCCTGCTGGACGGCCATATCCGCATCAGCGTAACCGACGGCGACTCGGTCGAGATGAAACCGGGTGATACGTTCCTGCTGAACGACCGCGACAGCAAGGGCCATTTGACGCAAGTTCAGAGCGCGCGGGATGCGTCTTTTCTGCTGGTCGTGCTTGAAGAGGATACCGCCTAGGGCGCACGCACTGCTTGATCGGGGTCAATGAAACGACGGGGTCGGAAAGCGATCATCGGCGACAGGATCAACACGCTGCGGATGACGAATTCTCATGCCTGAGACGATGACGGCGATGCGCATGCACCGCGCCGGGCAACCGCTCCGGCGTGAAATCATCACGCGACCGGAACCGACCGAGAGCGAAGTCCTGGTCCGGGTGCGGGCCTGCGGCGTCTGCCGGACCGACCTGCACGTATTCGACGGCGATCTGCGCAACCCGAAGCTGCCGCTGATTCTGGGACACGAGGTCGTAGGCGAAGTCGTCGAGGCGGGTATCGCCACCGAGTCCTTCGCGCCCGGCCAGCGGGTCCGCATGCCTTGGCTCGGTCGAACCTGCGGCGTCTGCCCCGACTGCCGCGCGGGCCGTGAAAACCTTTGCCCCCATGCACGGTTCACCGGCTATCAGCTGGATGGCGGCTATGCGGAATACGCCAAGGTCGACCACCGGTTCTGCCTGCCGATGGACGACAGCGGGCCCGTCGAAAACGCGGCACCTCTGCTGTGCGCAGGGCTGATCGGATACAGGTCCCTCAGAAAGGCGGGCGACGCCCGCAGGATTGGCCTGTACGGGTTCGGGGCGGCCGCCCATATCGTGGCGCAGGTCGCCGTCTGGGAGGGACGCGAGGTCTTCGCATTCACCCGGGACGGCGATACCGCCGCGCAGGATCTCGCCCGGAAACTCGGCTGCGTCTGGACGGGTCCCTCGACCGAAGCGCCGCCCGAACCGCTCGACGCGGCGATCCTTTTCGCGCCGGTCGGCGTCCTCGTGCCGGCGGCTCTCCGCGCTGTGCGGCCCGCCGGGCGGGTGGTTTGCGCCGGTATCCACATGTCGGACATCCCCTCCTTTCCGTACGAAATTCTGTGGATGGAGCGGGAGATCGTCTCTGTCGCCAACCTGACCCGCGCCGACGGGCTCGAATTCCTGGAACTGGCTCCCAGGATCCCTGTGCAAACGAACGTCACGCCCTACCGGCTGGAAGAGGCCAACCGGGCGCTGGAGGATTTGCGCGCGGGCAATTTTTCGGGCGCGGCGGTTCTGAAGATGGACTGACAGCCCCGGTCGGCGGCCGCCGGCCTTTTGGGTCAAGCGGCGGGGTCGAATCCCACACCGAGCCGCACGACCTTTTTCATCACAGTCGGCAGGGCGTAATCGCCGAACCTTTCGGGCGGGCACCACACCCCGGCGAGACCGGACGTGTCGTCGATGCGCGCGGCGAGGACCGTCAGTTCCAGGAGAAAATGGGTGAATGTGTGGCGCACCATCCCCGTCACCTGCTGCCAGTCCGCCTGTACCGGCGCCTGTTTGATCGCATCGGCGGTCGTCCACGCCCCGTCCGGCACCCAGTCGGTGGAGGGTACTTCCATCATCCCGCCCAGCAGGCCGGATTCAATCCTCCGGCGCAGCAGGACGGACCCGTCAGGTGCCACGATCCAGAAGGCGACGCCGCGCCGGGTCGGGCGTTCGGCCTTCGGCGTCTTTTTCGGCAGGTCTTCGGCGATGCCAAGCCGTCTTCCGGCGCAGAGGTCGGTCAACGGGCAGATCGCGCAGGCGGGTCTGGTCGGCGAACAGATCGTCGCGCCGAGATCCATCGTCGCCTGGGCGTAGTCGCCGAACCGGGCATCCGGCGTGACGCTGACAGCGTGGTGGCGGAGGGTTTCCTTCGATCCCGGCAGCGGGTCCTCGACCGCGAACAGACGCGCCATCACGCGCTCCACGTTGCCGTCCACAACGGTTGCGCGCCGGTCGAAGGCGATCGCGGCGATGGCGGCCGCCGTGTAGGGCCCGATCCCCGGCAGTTTCAGAAGCTCGGCTTCGGTATCGGGGAACACCCCGCCCAGCTCGGTCGCCACGACGATCGCGCATTTATGGAGGTTGCGGGCGCGGGCGTAATAGCCGAGCCCCTGCCAGCCATGCAGCACGTCGTCGAGTTCCGCCGCGGCGAGATCGTTCACCGTCGGCCACAGAGACAGGAATCGTTCGAAATACGGGCCCACGGTCGCGACCGTGGTCTGCTGCAGCATGATCTCACTCAGCCAGACGTGATACGGGTCTGCGGCCCTGCCCGGCAACGCGCGCCACGGCATCGCCCGGCGGTGGCGGTCGTACCAGGCCAATAATGGGGCGGCGACTTTTTCGGTAAGAGCGTCTGTCACGGGATTACGTCTGGTTTTCGGGTGTGTTGTTTGGGTTTATTGACCGGGGCGTTAGACAGGATATTCGGCGGGTCGCGTCTATTTCCACCTCGCTCATCGCTTCCTCTGTTGTCGGGCAACGGAGACCATCCTACCATAAACAAATGGTCAAAAAGCCCGTCCCCAAACGCCCACCCGTGAAACGCCCGGCGCACGATCCGTCGCAGCGAAAGGCACGCGGGCTGCTGACCGTCGGCACCAGCCTGCCCCATCTCGCCGCCCCGGCCCTGCGCAAGCGCGGTTTCGCCCAGGCGAAACTGATCACCGACTGGCCGGCCATCGTGGGCGAGGAACTGGCGCGGGAGACCGTGCCCCAGAAACTGGCCTTTCCGCGCAACAGCAAGACGGATGCGGTGCTCCATCTCCGTGTCGCTTCCGGGTTTGCATTGGAGCTTCAGCATATCGCGCCGCAGATTATCGACCGGATCAACGGGTTTTTCGGCTACCGCGCGGTTGCGGACCTGCGCTACACGCAGGGCCCGATTCCGGCCCAGCGCCGTCCGCGACGGGTCACCCCGCCGCGGCTAAACGATATCGACGAAGCCCAGCTGCAGCGGAGCGTCGGCGACATCGGCGATGCAGGGTTGCGGGATGCGCTGCTCCGGCTCGGCCGCGCCGTCCGCGTCGGTCGGGGGGCAGGCAAAGGAACGGGCCGGGAATCGGGCTGAGGATAACTTAGAATCACTTCGGAAATGCCCGAAAACCGCCACATTCAGGGTCCATCCTGTGCTGGACTCATTTTTACCCGCTAGATATTGTACCGAGGAGAGAGTGATGTGAAACATGTTGAATAAATTTGGAATTACCCTGGCGGCGCTGATGCTCATCGGCAGCGCGCCCGCCTTTGCCCAGAATTCGGATGCCGAGCCACCGGCGCCGAACGGCACCGTCGCCGACATGAAGCTGACGGACACGGACTATGCGAAGGGTCCGGCGGACGCCAAGGTCGTGATCGTCGAATATGCCTCGCTGACCTGCCCGCATTGCGCCAATTTCCACACCACCGTGCTGCCCGACATCAAGAAGGAATTCGTGGAGACCGGCAAGGTCCGCTACGTCTACCGCGACTTTCCGCTCGACCGGGTGGCCCTGGGCGCCGCGATGATCGCGCGCTGCTCGGGCCGCGACAGCTTCTTCGGTTTCATCGACACGTTCTACGCGGCTCAGGGCCAGTGGTCGCGCGCATCGGACCCGATTTCGGCCCTCGCCAGCCTCGCCAAGCTGGGCGGGATGTCGCAGACCAAATTCGAAGCCTGCCTGAAGAATGTAGAGGTCCAGAACGAGATACTTCAGCAGCGGCTGACCGCCTCGAACGAATTCAAGGTGCAGGCGACGCCAACCGTCTTCGTCAACGGCGAGCGCTATGGCGGCGGCATGTCGCTCGACCAGATGCGGACCCTGCTGACCCGGAAACTTGCCGAATGAATACTGTAAAATGACCAGGAGTAACTAAGCGGTGCAGTTCAACCGTATGCGCATCACCGGCTTCAAGTCCTTCGTCGATCCGACCGAACTGGTCATCGACGAGGGGCTGACCGGCATTGTCGGCCCGAACGGGTGCGGCAAATCGAACCTCGTCGAAGCCCTGCGCTGGGCGATGGGCGAAACCTCGGCCAAGCAGATGCGTGGCGCCGAGATGGACGACATGATCTTCGCCGGCACCGCCGACAGGCCGTCGCGGAACCTCGCAGAGGTTATTCTGTCGATGGACAATTCGGACCGGCGCGCGCCGGCCCAGTTCAACGATTCCGACGAGCTGGATATCGTCCGCCGTATCGAGCGCGGCAACGGCTCGAACTACAAGGTAAACGGCATGGACGCGCGTGCACGCGACATCCAGATGCTGTTCGCGGATGCCTCCACCGGCGCGCGGTCGACCGCGATGGTCAGCCAGGGCCGCATCGGCACCATCATCAATGCGAAACCGACCCAGCGCCGCGGTTTGCTCGAAGAAGCCGCCGGCATTACCGGCCTGCACGCCCGCCGGCACGAGGCCGAGCTGCGCCTGCGCGCGGCGGAAGCGAATCTGGAGCGCCTCGAGGACATCGTCGGCGCGCTGGAAGAACAGCACCGGGTGCTCAAACGCCAGGCGCGGCAGGCGACGCGCTACCGCAACCTGTCCGACCACATCAAGCGTCATGAAGCAATCCTGCTCCACCTGCGCTGGGTCGCCACCCAGTCGGAGCGCGAAGCCGCCGCCGAACAGTTCAACGCAATCGAAGCGCTGGTCGTCGAACTGACACAGGCGGTCGCCGCCGCAACGACGCAGCAGGCGGATGCATCGACCGTCCTGCCGGGCCTCCGCCAGAAAGAAGCGGAAGCCGCCGCCGCGCTGCAGCGCCTGATGGTCGCCCGCGACGCGTTGGATGCCGAAGAAAAGCGGATCGAGGCCCTGCGTGCCGAGATCAGCAACCGCATCACGATAATCGACGGCGATATCGCACGCGAAAAGAACCTCGGTGGCGACGCGGCCGAAGCGGTCGAAAAGCTGGAAAACGAATCCACCGCGATCCGCGACGCCCAGACCCGCGAGGCGGACGACCTCGAATCCGCGAAGATACGGCTCGCCGAGGCACAGGCCGATGTGAGCGCCCGCGAACAGGCCGTCGCCGAACTGACCCGCTCGGTCGTCGCCGACGAGACCCGCGAAGCGACCCTGACCCGCCAGCTCGCCGAATTCGAAATGCGCCGCAAACGTTTCAACGAGCGACGGGCGAATATCGAAACCGAACAACAGCAAGCCGCCCGCGCGGCGGACGACGACGGCGCCCTTGAAGAAGCGCGCAAGGCGGCGGAAGACGCCCGCAACCAGGCGCAGGCAGCCCGCGACGCGCTGCAGGCGGCCGAGACCGCAACCGCCGAGGCCCGGACGGCGGAGAACGAGGCGCGCGAAGCACACCAGACCGCCGCATCGGCCGCCGCAAAACTGCGGGCCGAACAGGAAGCGCTGAGCGAGCTTCTGGAATTCGGCGATCCGGAATTGTGGCCGCCGATGATCGACGCGGTGGAAGTCGACACCGGCTACGAAGTGGCGCTCGGCGCAGCGCTCGGCGACGACCTGATCGCCCCGACCGACGAGGCATCGCCGATTCACTGGCGTGTGCTCCCGATGTTCGAAAACCCGAAACCCCTGCCGGACAACGTCCGCCGTCTGAGCGAGGTTGTCCGCGGGCCGGCGGCACTGATGCGTCGCCTGTCGCAGATCGGCATTGTCGAGACGGAAGAACAGGGCAACCGGCTGCACGACAAGCTTGAGCAGGGCCAGCGCCTCGTCTCCGCAAATGGCGCGCTGTGGCGCTGGGATGGCTACACGGCCGCCGCCGGCGCGCCGACGGCCGCGGCGACGCGTCTTGCGCAGAGAAACCGTCTCGACGAAATGATCGTTGATCTTGAAAAAGCGGACGCGGCAGCGGCCCTCGCACAGGCCGAACGTGAAAAGACGGCTGCCGCCGCGCGCGATGCCGCCGACGCCGAACGCAAGGCGCGCGAAGGCGTCTGGGCCGCCGACAAGGCGGCGCAGGAAACCGGCAACGTCGCGACCTCCCTGGCCGAAAGCACGGCGGATGCGCGTTCGCGCGTCAGCGGCCTGAAAGACGCCCTTGAAAGCCTTCAGGCCGATGTCGCCGAACTCGACGCCCAGGAACAGGCGGCGAAGCAGGATATCGAAAGCCTTGCCGACGTTCCCCAGCGGCGGACCGAGGTCGAACGCCAGCAACGCGAACTGGCCGAAAAGCGGGCGACGCTGGCCGAAATCCGCAGCGCCCACGACCGGCTCGACCAGGAATCGGAAACCCGCATCCTGCGTCTGCAGGTCATCGCAAACGAACTTGCGTCATGGCACAGCCGCGCGGCCAACGCCCTCAAACAGCTTGAGCAGTTGACGGCCCGCCGCGCGCAGGAAGTCGAAGAACACCAGAAACTCGAAGCACGCCCCGGCGAAATCGCCGAGGAGCGCTCGGCGCTGCTCGACCAAATTGTCGCGGCGGAAACAGCCCGTAACCAGGCAGCGGACAGCCTGGCCCAGGCGGAGACGTTGCTCGAAAACCTGACCCGCGAACTGCGCGCAGGCGAAGCGCGGCTTGCCGAAACCCGGGAGGACCGTGTCCGCCGCCAGGCAGCCGTCGAACAGATCGACCAGAACCTCGCCGTGATCGCGGAGCGGGTTGCGGAGCGCCTCGAATGCAAGCCCGAAGAAGCGCTGGCGACGGTCGATATCGGCGAGGAAGACGAATTGCCGCCGCAGGACGCGGTCGAGGAT